>CACYBZ010000309.1 GCA_902772795.1 uncultured Ruminococcus sp.
AATCGTTTCTATCAACAGACATTCGGCAGTAAGGTCTATAAAATCTCCCTCAACGGCGGTATGACCTGTCCTAACCGTGACGGAACCTTATCTTATAACGGGTGTATTTTCTGTAGTCAGAAAGGTTCCGGAGATTTTTCACCCGTCAGTACGATGTCCATAGACGAACAAATTCAACAGTCTGTTATGCGAGTCCGCAACAAAATCAAACAAGACAGATTTATCGCCTATTTTCAGTCTTTCACCAATACCTACGCCCCCGTTGACTATCTGGAAAAGATTTTCACACAGGCTATCCGCAATCCAAAAATTGTCGGACTCGCAGTCGGTACAAGACCCGACTGTCTGGGAAATGACGTGCTTGCCCTGCTTGACAGACTCAATCACATCAAGCCCGTATTTGTTGAACTGGGCTTACAGACCATTCATGAACAGACTGCTCAATATATCAACCGTTGCTATCCGCTGAACGTATATGATAAAGCGGTAAAACATCTCAAATCTGTCGGTATCAACGTCATTGTTCACATGATTATCGGCTTACCGCAGGAAACAGAAAATATGATGTATCAGACAGTCAAATACATCTGTCACAGCGGTGCGGACGGTATCAAATTACAACTGTTGCACGTTCTTAAAAGCACAAAACTCGCAGACGAATATGAAAAAACACCTTTCCACATTCTCTCTCTGGAAGAATACACCAATATCATCTGTCACTGTATCGAAATCATTGACAAAAACATCGTCATACACCGCATAACAGGTGACGGAGATAAAAAAATCCTGATAGCTCCTTTATGGAGCGGGGACAAAAAAAGGGTTCTGAACACCATCAACACCGCCTTACGGCAAAGAAATATCATTCAGGGAAGCAAATCGGATAAATTATGCTGAATTAAAGGTTGATATTTCCCGACAAAAAAAGTATAATTCTATGTAAGAAATTCCAGTAAGAAAGGCAGACTTTTATTTATGGATAAAAGAGTAGAATTTTTTTTAAACAGTCTTGAAAACAAAAAAATCGCATTGTGCGGTATCGGAACAAGTCATTTACCGCTCATCGAATTGTTTACCCGATATGGGGCGAACGTCACCGCCTGCGACAAACGGACAAGAGAACAACTGGGTGAAAACGCCGAAATCGCTGAGAAATATGGAGCAACATTAAGTCTTGGTGAACATTATCTGGATAATACGGATTATGATATCGTTTTCCGTACACCCGGTATGCGTTACTATATGCCCGAACTTGTCAGAATGCGTGAAATGGGTATTGTCGTTACCTCTGAAATGGAACTCTTCTTTGAACTCTGTCCCTGTAAGATTTACGGCATAACGGGCAGTGACGGCAAAACCACTACCACTACCATTATTTCCGAAATGCTCCAAAAAAGCGGTAAAACCGTACACATCGGCGGAAATATCGGCACTCCGCTTCTCCCGCTCATTGAAACCATTGATTATTCTGATGTCGCTGTTGTGGAACTTTCCAGTTTTCAGCTTATCTCCATGCGGAAATCTCCTGATGTGGCTGTCGTTACCAATCTCGCTCCCAATCACCTCGATATCCACAAAGATATGCAGGAATATATCGATGCAAAGAAAAACCTGATTTTACATCAGGGGGCATTCTCCAAAGTTGTACTCAATCAGGACAACGACATTACCAACGCCTTTGCCAAAGAATGCAGAGGCAAAATCCTTAAATTCTCCCGAAAAGAAAAAGTGGTCAACGGTACTTATCTTTCGGAAAACGGCGATATCTTCTTTGTCGAAAACGGCAAGGAAACTTTTGTCATGAACAAAAACACTATCAGAATCCCCGGTATGCATAACGTAGAAAACTATATGTCCGCCATTTCTGCCGTATGGGGTGATGTCAGTATTGACAATATTGTCGATGTCGCCAGAAATTTCGGCGGTGTTGAACATCGTGCTGAATTCGTCAGAGAACTTGACGGCGTAAAATATTATAACGACTCCATTGCCTCCAGCCCTACAAGAACCGCACTCGGTACACTTTCTCTTTATGACTTCAAAATTATTCTCATCGCAGGCGGGTATGACAAGAAGATTCCGTATGACAGTCTTGGCCCCGTGATTGTCGATAAAGTCAAAATCCTGATTCTTATGGGAGCAACCGCACCAAAAATCAAGAATGCTGTTCTCAGTGCTCCCAATTATTACCAGAACAACCCTGTTATTATTGAAGTCCAAAACATGGAACAAGCTGTACAGACTGCCAGAAAACTCGCACAACAGGGCGATATCGTTTCCATGTCACCTGCCAGTGCCAGTTTCGACCTCTATAAGAATTTCGCTGAAAGAGGCAGACACTTCAAAACCATTGTCAACGCATTGTCATAATGCCGACATCTGCCAAAATTTGCGAAAGCAAATTTTCTAAAAAGTTTTTGATTGAACTTTTTTCAAAAAGTTCATGGGGTCAAGGGGCAAAGCCCCTTGTGGGATTTTTAAGGGCAACGCCCTTAAACTGATTTAACCGAGGTGATTATTTTGGAACATATTCTTGCTGAATTATGCCGTTCCTATACCGTTTCAGGCAATGAAAAAGAGAGCCTTGCTTTACTCCGAACACTTTTTCCTGAAAATACCGATATTTCCTCTGACGCTAACGGCAATATCATTGCTACTATCGGTAATCCCCAAAGTGACGACATTGTTCTGCTTGATGCACACAATGACAGAATCGGCTTTACCGTATCTTACATAAACGAAAAAGGATTTCTGAAAATCGCAGGTTGCGGTGGTATTGACAGACGTGTGCTCCTTGGCAGTATCGTGACCGTGTTCGGAAAAGAAAAACAACTTAAAGGCATTATCTGTTGCCTCCCTCCTCATCTGTCTGATGGCGGAGAAGATAAAGCCCCTGATGCCGACAGTCTGTATGTCGATACAGGCTTACTGAAAACAGAAGTTGAACAATATATTTCACTCGGCGATACAGTCGGTGTCTTTGCCCGTCCGAAAAAACTGCTCGGCTCAAGATTTTCTGCGGGCGGAATTGACAACAAGGCAGGTGTCTGTACCTTAATCAGAGTGGCTCAGCTTCTGCAGCAGGAAACTGTCAACAGCTGTGTGAAAATTCTGCTGAGTGCTCAGGAAGAAACAGGATTTCTCGGCAGTAAGACCGCAGGATTTTCGCTTATGCCGAATTGTGCGGTCGTGGTTGATGTCAGCTTTGCCAGTCAACCGAACATTTCTCCCGACAAAGTCGGTGTGATGTCCAAAGGAACAATGATAGGTACCGCTCCCATACTGGATAAAACTATGTTCCATGCATTCAGAAACATTGCCGAACAGGAAAATCTTCCGTATCAGATTGAAGTGATGAACGGTACAACGGGAACAAATGCTGACGCTCTTACTGTAACGGGTAAGGGAATTCCGACAGCATTGTTGAGTATTCCCATTAAAAATATGCACACCCAGGCTGAAATCGTTGACCTCAACGATATTGAAACTACGGCAAAACTCATTGTTGCCTATCTGAAAACGAGGTGACATACTATGGACAATAAAGCTCTTTTACAGATACTTTCTCAGACCAACGGTATTTCGGGCGATGAAAGTGCCGTAAGGGAAATCATTATTTCTGAAATTAAAGACTTTGCTACGGAATATCATATTGACAGTATGGGTAATCTGATTGTTTTCAAAAAAGGAAAACGTACACCTGACAAAAAACTCCTGTTGTCGGCACACATGGACGAAGTGGGATTTATCGTGACATATATTACTGAGAACGGCTATCTGAAATTTGACGAGGTAGGCGGAATTGACAGACGTGTCGTCATGGGAAAAAGTGTGACAGTAGGAAAAAATGTCAGCGGTGTTGTCATTGCCTCCCCTATGCACCTGCTGAACAACGAACAAAGAAACAAGATTCCTAAATATGACGGAATGTACATTGATATCGGTGCAACTGACCGCAATGAAGCTCAACGATACGTCACCTTAGGCGACAGCGTACAGTTTGACAGTCAGTTTGACTGGAACAACGGCATTATCAGCGGTAAGGCATTAGATGACCGTGCAGGTTGTTTCGTTCTGATAAATATGATACAGTCTGAACTGGAATATGATATGTATTTTTCCTTTGTCGTACAGGAAGAAGTCGGACTGAGAGGGGCAAAATGTGCCTCGTATCAGGTCAGTCCCGATTTTGCGATTATCGTGGAAGCTACTACATCGGCAGATATTCCCAATATCGCACAGGACAAACAAGTCTGTTGTGTCGGAGATGGTGCGGTAATTTCCTTTATGGACAGACGCACCATTTATGACAAGGAACTTGTCATGTCTGCCATGAATTGTGCCGACAGTCAGACAAAAGTCCAGTACAAAAAAGCAGTGGCAGGCGGAAATGACGCAGGTTCAATACAAAGTTCCGGCAATGGTGTCAGAGTTCTGGCGGTATCATTACCGTGTCGGTATTTACATTCCAACTGCAGTATGATTGCTGAATCTGACCTTGTTTCTGTACAGAATGTTGTCAACAAAATGGCTGTCAGAATACTCAGCGGAAAGTTATGATAACGCTTGTCAGTACGAAAAGTGAATCCATACAGACTTATATCGGTATGCCATCGGAAAATATCTTTGCCGTAAGAATCAAATCCCTTATTCTGGCTTACGGACAGTATGACAATCTGATTGATGTATGGTGTCAGACAGATGAACAGGACACTGTCACAGCCTATCTGCTCAAGTACGGCAATGAAATAATTGCAGATATTATCCATCTGTACGATATTGCGGAAATCAGAAATTTCTGTACAATGACGGGAGCAAAAATTCTGCTGTGTCGGCGTATCGGTTCGGAAAGTTATTGCGGAACCGTCATGAAACTGAAAAAATTACAGGAAAATATGTGTCAGTATCCCTGTTCCTGTGAAGTGGACTTGCGGGAATATTATCGGTTGCTCGACAGTAACCGTTCGGAACATTTTGCCGTTCCTGATTTTGAGAATTTCTACGTTGACCTGCATCATCGCCTGAAAAAACAGTGTGCCGAAATTATGGGAGTATACTTTCATGGACGGCTTATCAGTTGTTGTGTGGCAACAGCAGTCAGCGGAAATTCGGCGGTGATTTCGGCGGTGGCAACTTTGCCTGCCTGTCAGAAACAGGGATTCGGAACAAAGGCGGTTTACGAACTCTGCCGACAGCTTATCAACAGGGGAATTGATAATATCTATTTACAGCGTGACAAAAAGAAATACTTCGGATTCTATCACAGCATAGGATTTGAAGATATCTCTGAATTTGAACAGACAGCATTGGGAATATGATTGGGGAGTTTAAGGGCTTCGCCCTTAAAAATCCCATCAGGGGCTTTGCCCCTGAACCCCACCGACTTTTGAAAAAGTCGGACAAAACTTTTCGGGGAAATTTGCTTTCGCAAATTTCGCTGAGCAAGAAAAATAATAACGGGTGAAAAATATGAATGTACCTTTTCATAAGATAGACGAAAGAATATTGCGTGTAGCAGATGAAGCAATGGCAATGGTAAAGGAACAGTTTGCTGTCATTGAAGATATTCAGGACTATAACACGCAGAAAATGTTATATGCGTTCCAGAAAGCAGGAATCAGTGAAAGTCACTTTTCCACCTCAACGGGATACGGCTTTGACGACAGAGGCAGAGATGCCCTCGATGAAATTTATGCGACAGTCTTTGATGCAGAAGACGCATTGGTAAGACATAATTTCATCTGTGGAACACATGCTCTGACTGTGGCATTGTTCGGAATGTTACGACCGAATGACATCATGCTTTCGGTAACGGGAACACCGTACGATACGTTACAGAGTGTCATCGGCATTTCGGGGAATTATTCGGGTTCGCTGAAAGATTTCGGAATTATCTATAAGGAAGTACCGCTTACCAAAGACGGCAAACCTGATTATCAGGCAATCGAAAAAGCAATCAATCCCGAAGTGAAAATGGTCTATATCCAGCGTTCCAGGGGATATGAATTACGCCCCTCTTTACTGGTTGACGAAATACAGAAAATTGCTGAAATCACCCGAAAAAAATCCCCGAATACCATTATCATGCTGGATAACTGTTACGGAGAATTTGTCGAAAAGGAACAACCGTTAGCCAAAGGTGTGGACATTATGGCAGGGTCGCTGATAAAAAATCCCGGTGGCGGTATTGCTCCGACAGGCGGTTATATCGCAGGAAAAGCCAGCCTTGTCGAACAGTGTGCCTACCGTCTGACAACTCCGGGTATAGGCAGAGAACAGGGAGCGACATTGGGAGTCAACAGAGAACTGTTCTTAGGTGCGTTCAATGCTCCACACGCTACGGGGGAAGCACTCAAAACGGCAGTATTTGCTTCAGCACTGTTTGAACTGCTTGGGTTCGATACTACCCCAAAATACAATGAAAAACGTGGCGATATCATACAACTGCTGAATCTGAATTCCACAGAAGGATTGATAGCCTTTTGTCAGGGAATACAGAAAGGCGGAGCAATCGACAGCTTTGTTACGCCTGAACCCTCTGATATGCCCGGTTATGAGAGTAAGGTCATTATGGCTTCGGGCAGTTTTACACTGGGGGCTACCAGTGAACTTTCAGCAGATGCACCACTGAGAGAACCTTATTCGGCATGGTTACAGGGAGGTGTTACTTTCCACAGTGCCAGAGTAGGTATACTGCTCTCCGCACAGACTATGCTGGAAAAAGGCATTATTACTTTTTCATAAGTTTTCAGAGAATGAAATAAGAAGGAATGAGAAATGATAAATCTACGAAAGGGAATGTTGATACTTCTTTTGACGGTCACCATAGTACTACTGTCAGGGTGTTCTGC
>CACYBZ010000310.1 GCA_902772795.1 uncultured Ruminococcus sp.
AATTCAAAAAATGAGAAACAATGTACACAAAGATGTAGAAGCTACCTATACATCTTTTATTAGCAACGGAAAAAGATATTTTCAAATTGATACTTATGGAGCATATGACAGACAAAATAAAGGGGTAGCAAGTCAATCAATACAATTTGATAAGGAAACTGCTAAGTTTCTATATGAACTGTTAAAGAAAATATTTGATATTTAAATAATTTTGAATTTTCATGTAAAAAGGTGAGTAGATGTTCACAGGAATTATAGAAGAAACAGGTACATTACGGCAAATAGTCAAAGGCGAAAAATCTTCTGTTCTGGCAATAGAAGCAGAAAAAGTCCTTGAGGGTACACAAATCGGTGACAGTATCGCTGTAAACGGTATCTGTCTTACGGTAACATCGCTGACTGATGACAGCTTTTCGGCTGACGTTATGGCTGAAACTATGCGTAGAACCAATTTAGGCAGTCAGTGTGTAGGAAGTAAAGTCAATCTTGAAAGAGCTTTGACACCGCTTACCCGAATGGGCGGTCATATTGTCAGCGGTCATATTGACGGTATCGGAAAAATAACATCTTATGTCCGTGAGGATAATGCTGTATGGGTGACGGTAGAAACAGAAAAATCTTTATTGAAGTATATTGTCGAAAAAGGTTCTGTGGCGATTGACGGCATTAGTCTGACAGTTGCCTATGTCGATGAAACCTGCTTTAAAGTATCGGTTATTCCCCATACGGCAAGTCAGACCACGTTGATTACCAAAGCTGTCGGCGACAGCGTTAATCTGGAATGTGATGTCATTGCCAAATATGTGGAAAAATTACTTAATGTTCATTCTGACAGCCGTTCTGACGGGGAAATCACCGAAGAAATGCTTATCAGATACGGATTCATGTAAATCAAAAGGAGTGATGGATTTATGGCAGAATATCAGTTCAATACCATTGCCGAAATTATTCAGGATATCAGGGACGGCAAAAATATTATTCTGGCAGATGCGGAAAGTCGGGAAAATGAGGGGGATATTATCTGTTCGGCGGAATCCGCAACGCTGGAAAATATCAACTTCATGGCAAGCTATGCCAGAGGACTTATCTGTATGCCTATGAGCAGGGAATACACCGAAAAGTTACAGTTACCGCAGATGGTAACCAACAATACCGACAATCATTGTACGGCTTTTACCGTTTCCATAGACCATGTGGATACAACAACGGGTATTTCTGCCTATGAACGTTCTGTTACGGCAATGAAAGTTGTTGAGGACGGTGCAAAACCCGAAGATTTCCGCCGACCCGGGCATATGTTTCCTCTGCTTGCCAAAGACGGCGGTGTTCTGGAAAGAGAAGGACATACCGAAGCGACTGTTGACCTGATGAAACTGGCGGGCTGTAAACCTGTCGGACTGTGTTGCGAAATCATGAAAGATGATGGTACTATGGCAAGAATGGATTATCTTATAGATTTTGCACAGAAACATCATCTCAAAATCGGCAGAATTTCCGATTTAATCCGTTACCGAAAAGTTCACGAAGTTTTTGTGGAGTGCGTGGCAAAAGCGAAAATGCCCACACGGTACGGTGAATTTGAAATCAGAGGTTACATTAATAAAATCAACGGGGAACATCATGTTGTCCTGACAAAAGGCGATATTGCTGACGGTGAACCTGTTCTGTGTCGTGTCCACTCCGAATGTCTGACAGGTGACGCATTGGGGTCGGCAAGGTGCGACTGCGGTCAGCAATACGATCTGGCAATGAAAAAAATTGCTCAGGAGGGTCGTGGCGTGCTTGTTTATCTGCGTCAGGAGGGACGTGGTATAGGACTTATCAACAAAATCAGAGCCTATGAACTTCAGGATAAAGGCATGGATACCATAGAAGCTAATATTGCTTTAGGTTTTCCTGCTGACATGAGGGATTATTCTGTAGGTTCTCAGATTCTCAGGGATATTGGTGTCAGAAAATTAAGACTGATGACAAACAATCCGCTGAAAATAGACGGTCTGGAAGATTACGGTCTGGAAATTGTGGAACGTGTTCCTATCAAAATTGAAGCCAATCCCTATGACGAATTCTATCTGCTCACCAAACAGAATAAAATGGGACATATCCTCGACATGAATTCATAAATCTTAATTTTTTCCACCTGAGCAGTTGGAATTATTTTTCTCTATAGGAAACTAACCTTTAGCTGTGACAATGAAAAGTTTTTGTCCACTTTTTTCAAAAAGTGGTGGGGTCAAGGGGCAAAGCCTCTGACAGGATTTTAAAGGGCGGTAGCCCTTTAACAACAAAATATATTATCTGAAATCGTAAAGGAGCGTTTATCATGAACGTATTAGAAGGAAAATTAGTTGCTGATGGGTTAAAAATTGGCATTGTGGTTGGTCGTTTCAATGAGTTTATCGGTTCTAAACTGCTGGGCGGTTGCATTGACGGTCTGGTTCGTCACGGTGTCAACAATGATGATATTGATGTAGCATGGGTGCCTGGTGCATTTGAAATTCCCGTAATCGCCAAAAAAATGGCGGAAAGCAAAAAATATGACGCAATCATCTGTCTTGGAGCAGTCATCAGAGGAGCAACCTCCCATTATGACTATGTCTGTGCCGAAGTTTCCAAAGGGATTGCCACTGTTTCATTAAATACAGGTGTTCCCGTTATGTTCGGTGTGGTCACCACTGACACCATTCAGCAGGCGATTGAAAGAGCAGGTACAAAGTCTGGCAACAAAGGTTATGACTGTGCCGTAAGTGCTATTGAAATGGCGAATCTCATTAAAAATATGTAAAATTTCAGCGGATATATACCTTTGCAAGGAATATATCCGCCTTTGTATATTATTCACAAATTCAAGAAAGTCTTTTCTATTATTGGCTTACGAAAAAATGTTTGTTTTATATAATGATTTGTGTTACAATATCTCTGTTGGAATATGTTACTCTTAATGAAGAAAGGAATGATGATATGGGATACGGAGAATATGTCTGTATAGGATTTAAGAACATAAGCAGAAAAACAAGAAAAATGAATCATTTTCTGAAATTGTTGTTTGAAGAACCGGCTGAAGAATGGAACGGTAGTTATGGTGCTGATTGTCAGGAGATTTACGATGATTTTTTGCCGGAAGTCTACTATCTTTTAACAGAAGATGACTGTGATATAGAATTTGCTGAATCTTCTGATTATGTAGTAGAATCAGAAGAAGACAAGACAGAACTTTTTTATCTGTTGAATGAGCTTTTCGGAAAAACCTATGTGTATTCTGAGAATGGAACATTTAATACTGTTAATGATTATTATTACAGAGAAGAAAGAATTTATGACCCTTGTAAGTGCAAAAAGCTTTATGGAGAACGTGATGTTTGTTATGGTGATGAAAGTGTTTTTGGAGAAAACATCTGGAATGTAGCCAAAGAATATATTGAGCATGAAGCAAGAGAAGAAGGTATTGTACCGGAATGGTCTGTTGAAACAGATGGAACAATTAAACCAGACAGGGATAATAATGAATTTGATGAGTTTTGTGAAGAATATGCGTCATTTATATTATATGACAAATATGGAACAAAAAAATCCGAAACAGATATTGAAATGAGAGA
>CACYBZ010000311.1 GCA_902772795.1 uncultured Ruminococcus sp.
AAATCTGCGACAGCAGATTTCGCCTTAAAGTTTCGGTCAAGCCTTTTTAAAGGCTTGCGGGGTTCAGGGGCGGAGCCCCTGATGGGGGTTCGGGGGCAAAGTCCCTGACAAAAAAAGAGTGCAAGCAAAATAAATCTGCCTACACTCTGATAATCAAGCAACTTTGAAATTATTTAATTTCAACTTCTGCTCCTGCTTCTTCGAGTTCTTTCTTGAGAGCTTCAGCGTCCTCTTTGGAAACAGCTTCCTTGATAGCTTTGGGAGCACTTTCAACGAGTTCTTTGGATTCTTTAAGACCAAGACCTGTAATTTTTCTGACAGCCTTGATAACGCCCATTTTGCTTGAACCGAAAGATTTAAGAATAACGTCAAATTCTGTTTTCTCTTCAACAACAGCAGCTTCGCCCTGAGGAGCAACAGCAACAGCAGCAGCGGCAGATACACCGAATTCTTCTTCTACAGCGTGAACAAGGTCAGCGAGTTCAAGAACGGTGAGTGTTTTCAATGTTTCAATAATACCTGTAATTTTTTCAGATGCCATGATAAAAACCTCCATATAGTAAGATAGTCATTTTGATAAATAATAAGAACAATTATTCAGCACTTGCTTCTTCCGTAGTGCCTTCATTCTGTTTGTCCACGATAGCCTGTACGGCACGGGCAAAACTTGCGATAGGTGCCTGGAATGCACCAAGTACGTTTGCCAGCAAAATTTCACGGGACGGCAATTTCGCCAGACTCTGAATTTTCTCCAGGCTGATAACATCGTTATCCATATAACCTGATTTTACTTCAAACTTATCATTCTTATCTGCAAATTTGCAAAGAATACGGGCAGCGGCAACATAGTCGTCATCGCTGGTTGCCAGAGCGGTTGTTCCTTCAAGAACACCCTTCATATCACCAAGACCTGCATTGTCTGCGGCTCTGGAAAGCAGTGTATTCTTGACAACGGTATATTTTACACCGTTTTCTCTCAACTCCTTACGGAGTTTTGTGTCAGCCTCAACAGTGATACCCTCGTATTTTACGACTACACCTGCAATAGAATTCTGTAATCTTTCTGTGAGAGCAGCAACTGTTGCTTTCTTCTGTTCAAGAACTTTTTGACTTGCCAAAGTAAATTCACCTCCATAAAAAGTAACTCAATATGTCAAAATAAAAGTGCCTTTTCCTGTCAAGAAAAGGCACAGAACAACACATTGTCAGACATATCACATGCTGACAAGAATTTTCTTGTACCATTCTCGGCAGGTAGGATTCTCCTTTTATCATAACACACCTGCTGTCTTAGAACAGCTTGTATATACCATTACAAAATGTAAGGATTGGTAACATTAACCGCCAATCTTGTTGGGATTGATACGGACACCCGGTCCCATTGTACTGCTTACGGTACAGGAACGGATATACTGACCTTTCGCAGCAGCGGGCTTAGCCTTGACAATAGCTTCAAGCAATGTGTTGAAGTTCTCGGCAAGCTTCTCTTTACCGAATGATGCTTTTCCGATAGGACAGTGAATGATGTTTGTCTTGTCCAGACGGTATTCAATCTTACCGGCTTTAGCCTCTTTGATAGCTTTGGCGATATCCGGTGTAACTGTACCTGCCTTGGGGTTGGGCATCAAGCCACGGGGTCCCAGAATTCTACCAAGACGACCTACAAGACCCATCATGTCAGGGGTTGTGATAAGCACATCGAAATCCATCCAGCCTTCCTGCTGAATTTTCTGTGTCATATCTTCTGCACCGACAAAATCAGCACCTGCTTCTTTGGCAAGGTCTACATTGGCACCTTTACATACGGCAAGTACTCTTACGCTTTTACCGGTACCGTTAGGCAATACGATTGCTCCTCTTACCTGCTGGTCAGCGTGACGGCTGTCTACACCCAGCTTGACATGAACTTCTACGGTTTCATCAAACTTTGCGGTAGCCGTTTTAACAACCAGATCCAATGCTTCATCGGATTCATATAACTTTGTTCTGTCGACAAGCTTTGCACTTTCGACATATTTTTTACCGTGTTTCAATTTCGTTCCTCCCTGTATAGTGGTAAAATCGGATTCTTTTCCTCCCACACTGAGTCAGTCTGTCAGTCGACTACCTGAACACCCATGCTGCGTGCTGTTCCGGCTATCATACTCATTGCCGTTTCCAGTGTTGCGGCATTCAAATCGGGCATTTTCTTTTCAGCAATCTCTTTAATCTGCTCACGGGTAATTTTAGCAACTTTAGTCTTATTCGGCACACCTGAACCGCTCTGGATATTACAAGCTTTCTTGATTAATACAGCAGCAGGCGGTGTCTTTGTGACAAACGAGAAAGAACGGTCTGCGTATACCGTGATGACAACGGGAATAATCATACCGATGTCATTTTTTGTGCGTTCGTTGAATTCCTTCGTGAACGCCATAATGTTTACACCATGCTGACCGAGTGCCGGTCCTACAGGCGGTGCCGGAGTAGCTTTACCGGCAGGGATTTGCAGTTTGATAAAACCTACAACCTTTTGAGCCATTATTTTTGCACCTCCA
>CACYBZ010000312.1 GCA_902772795.1 uncultured Ruminococcus sp.
GTTGTTAGGAACTATATTTTTTTACCATAAAGATGTGATAAATATACAGCTTGTTCATAATTTGTTTACTCATTCAAAAACCCTGAAAATATGTTTGTAAAAACTATACGGAGAAATAAGGTAAAATTATACAAAAACAACTACGGAAATATGGAAACCATTCCATATTTCACAACATCTGAAAATTTATATTGACAAGAATGAGAAAAGTATGCTACTATAAGGAGCGGAAATATGAATAATTTTTTAATAAGATTTCCATGGAGGTTGAAACAATGAAGAAAAGAAGAATGTTGAAAGTTTTTCTGACAGGTGCATTGATTGTCAGCATGGTAGCTTCATCAAGTCTGGCTTTTTATGCGGATACGACAGCGGAAGTTACTGACCCGTCAAGTGCAGTAGATATCGAAGTCAAGACGATTTTTGATAGCTGGGTAAACTATCCCAATCAGTCTTTAGGACGTGCTTACAATGCAGGCTGGAAGTATGACAGCACAAACGACTGGATTAACACAACGGAGAATGTAGGCTGGACAGGTTTCTATAACCCTGACATTGATAATCTCACGACAGGACAGTTTGCTTTCAAAATGAAGAATGCTAACTTTGACCCTTGCGGATTCACATGGGGTATGAAAACAGGCGGAACAGAAGAAGATCCCGAATATTCTTTCTATGCTTATGAAGAATGTCATCTTAACGGAAGCAGAACACCGCATTGGAGTATTGCTTATATCAGCAGCTGGCATCCCGCTAAAGATGGTGCTCCTCATAAAGGACCTCTTTATCATGCAACGATAGATGCTGATGACTATACCTATGACCATGCTGGTAAAGACGCTGACAAAGTAGGTTATGCTGAAGGTAAAGTACTGGCACACGGTGAACTGTCAACAGATTTGGTAAAGACATTCCATGACATTGTCATTAATGTAGGGGAAACAGAAGTTACTGTATCCATCAACGGAGAAGAACTTACCAAAGTAGAAGCAGAAGTTCAGGCAGGAAGCTTCGGACCTTATGCAGTAAGTGACCCCGACGCTTATTTCAGCGATTTGAAGATGACATCAACCAATAAAGTTATGCTGAATCCCGTTTTTGAATATACCGATGACAAAGGTGTTAAAATCAACGAAACCAGTGTAGGCGAAACTGTACCGGTTATTGACCTTTCCACATTTGAAGGTTCCAAGATTACCGACTATTACTGGACAGTAACCAAAGACGGTGAAGAAATCTACAAAGGAACAACACCGTATACGGAGTACACCAAAGAAGCAGGTACATATACGACAGCTCTGCAAATCAAGAACGAATTTGGTATTCTGTCAGATACTTACACCGATGTTCTGGTAGTCAATGACTATTCACTTGAGCCGAACTTTGTTTATACGGACAAAGACGGTAAGGAAATTACCAAAGCAACATTGGGCGAAACGGTAGCCGTTGTTGATAAGAGTGAATCTGCAGGTTCTCCGATTACCGCCACAGAGTGGAAAGTAACACAGGACGGCAAAGAGATTTATACAGGTACAGATATGTATACTGAATATACCAAAAAAGCAGGTACATATGAAACAACATTGACACTGACCAACGAAAAAGGAATTTCCAAATCTTATTCTGCAACATTGACTGTGGAAGAGAAAAAGGAAGAACCTACACAGGCTCCCACACAAGCACCTACACAAGCTCCCACACAGGCACCTACATCAGCACCTGCTACAACCCAAACAGGTAAGGTAGTTGATACAGGCAGTCATAGTACGACCGTTTCAGGTGTTCTGGCAGTGGCACTTTCCGCATTGGGTATCGGTGTTCTTTCCAGAAAAAGAAAGAATAATCAGTAATTTACCAAAAAGATAAACCAAAAAGCGATATATCCGTAAAAAGGTGTATCGCTTTTATTTTATGCACAGTTTAAGGGCTTCGCCCTTAAAAATTCCACGAGGGGCTTTGCCCCTCGACCCCACCACTTTTGAAAAAGTGGACAAAACTTTTATGGCTCACTTCGTTCGGATTTTTTTCTGCGTTTTCCGAAATCTGCAACAGCAGATTTCGCCATAAAGTTTCGGTCAAGCCTTTTTAAAGGCTTGCGGGGTTCAGGGGCGGAGCCCCTGATGGGGTTGAGGGGCAAAGCCCCTCACAATAAACGAAAACGGTATATCCGCAAAAGGATATACCGTAATTTGATTGTTAATTATTTTGTTTTATAAAATAATTTTCCGATTGTTCCTGTTGAGCTTTTCTTCAATTCTGGCAGATTTTCTGACTTCCTTAGGAGTAGTGCCGTAAATCTTTTTGAAATCTCTGTTGAACAACGAAATGTTGTTATAACCGACAGCTGTAGCAACATCAAGAATATTAAAACGGGTTGTTTCCAGCAATTCGACAGCTTTTGTCAGACGACATTTGTTAATATAACTGATACAAGTGGTGTGCGTATATTCTCTGAACAGCTTCATAAAGTGACTGCTGCTGATACCAACATTATCGGCAATTTCATCAACGGTGAGAGAACGGTTGTAATTCTGGTTAATGTAGTCTATGGCATTACAGATGGCGTTTTCGCTTTTGTACTTTGATTTTTCCTTGTTGTTTCTTTTGTTGATGTGTCCGGTCTTGAAAAGGGTCAGGAAGTAGCTGAGCATAGAAATTTTGACTTCCAGTTCATAAAGTTCGGGTTGTTTGTCCATAAGTTCTTTGATTCTTTTAAGATAGCCAATCA
>CACYBZ010000313.1 GCA_902772795.1 uncultured Ruminococcus sp.
CAAGATTTGTCCTATAAAATCTGAATATGTGTAATCAGGGTGAAAAACAAGTCTTACAACCTTGCTGTCGGGCTTGCGATATTCATGTTCAATCGTCCAGCTTTTACCTGAACCCGGAACACCGTATAAAAGGACATTCGTACCCATAGATAACCTATCTTTTTCCTTGTCCATTTCAATATTTTCGTTGATTTGCTGTTCAAATTGCTCCAATTCAAACAGCGAACAGGTCGAACCTAAAAATCCGAGATAGTGATCAGTATCAAATGTTTTTGGATTTTGTTCAAACGCAAAAACCTTTTTTGCAACTTCAGGGATTTTATCTGATTTCAAAGAAATAGAATCTTTTTCAACATTTAGTGTACTCAATTGTTTTAGTGCTTGAATCAATCTGTTATCGAACTTATTTCTGTACTTTTCAAAATCGTTTTGTGCATTATTTGTATCTTCACGAAGCAATTTTATCAACAGCAATGTTTCTAAAAAGTCCTCAAATCTCTTTGTCGTTGCCACAATATATCTGTATTCCGTGATAGAGACACTGTACTTTCCATATGAATAACCGAGTTCAAGCAAAACTTTATAAAGTAACATAACGGGATAGAGCTTGTAATTTTCACGAATACCTCTATATTCTTCATCTATTTGAGAACTTATAAACATTTTTTCTATTTGCCTTTGAATAATATTGGCATATTTTTCTGTTTCTTCATAATTCCCATTGCAACGATTAGTAATTTCTTCAAAAGTTTCCGTAATAACAGCATCTTCATATTTTACAGAAGTCATTTTTATTAAACCGAAAAATGCTGCGACCCTCAACGCACGATAATTGTTAGATATTTCTACATTGGGTTTCAATAATTTTAATTTAGATAGCTCATCGCTGATAAAGTTTTGTAAATTTTTTCCATAATCCGAAGATTTATATTTTTTCAGTAAAGATACGAGATAGCAAAGATTTTCAAAAGCTGTTGGTTGTTTAACCAAATACCAGCATTCGTAATCATTAGCATTTTCAAGTTCTTCAAATTTTTTCTCAAGAACAGGGTTCATTTATTCTTCCTCTGCTTTCATAATATTTTTTACAAGTCTTGCAAGAAAATAAGATATTTTTGGTGGTACTGCATTTCCTATTTGTTTGCAAATAGATGTTTTATTTCCATAAAAGACAAAATTGTCCGAAAAACTCTGTATTCTTGCAGCCTCACGAGGGGTAAGCGTTCTGTCTTCCGTAGGATGTATAAATCTTCCACCTGCCGGAGTATCAAAACGAGTTGTTATTGTTGGAGCTTGTTCATCCCAACATAATCTGCCATAAGAACCGCTATGGACAGAATTAATTTGTTCTTCTAAAGAAGTATAATTTTCACCATTGTCAATTCTTTTCATTCTGTCAACAGCCACTGCAGAGTGATGTGTTTGCGTATGATTTTGAATGAAGTCAGATTGACATGAGAGATATTTTTCATATTCGGTTTCAGGTTCAGGATTTTTGATTTTTCCGTCAGGTGTGGCTTTGCCAAGATTTCCTATTGCGTCATGTACCGTCACTATTTGAAAATATGTTGGCTGTTCAGTTTTTATTTGATGTATTGTTTTATCCCAAGCACTGTCAAAATCAACATTTTTTATAGTTGTTCCAATAATAATAAGCCTTTCTCTTTTTTGGGGTACACCAAATTCAACTGCCCTTACAACTCTATAATAGATATTGTACGGTTCACCGCCCAGTGTATCATTATCCGAAAAGATTTTAATTATCTCTTCAAATATTTTTCCATCCTGCATTGTCAGCATACCTTTAACATTTTCCATTATAAAAATTTTAGGTCTTACAGTTTTCACAACATTAAAGTAATGCTTAAACAAATAGTTTCTCGGATCATCAATAAATCCCTGCCGTATCCTTGCACCTGCCATAGAAAATCCCTGACAAGGAGGACCGCCGATAATAATATCTGCATCACCAAATTTAAATATCCCAGAATGATCAATGTTCCTTATATCATTAACGATTACATCCACATTGGGATGGTTGGCTCTATATGTATAAGCGATGGCGGAATCAAATTCTACTGCTTTGGTAACCTCATATCCGTCTTTGATGAAACCCGAAGAAAGACCTCCACACCCTGCAAATAAATCTATTACTTTCATTCTGTTCCCCCACTTATTCTATATCTGTATGCGAAATTTTTTATATATAAACTTTCGTCATCCGTCAAGCCATATAATGCGTTTATGAAATCATCAATTGCATGGATTTCATTGGTACAAAACTTATGTTTATACTCGTATTCCGTTTGTTTTGTTCCTACATATAACTTAGTTTTTTCCAGCCGTTCTTCAAGTTCCCCAGCTAACTTTGTTGCAAGTTCATAATTTTTGAGCGATGGAACCAGAAAACCATACAATTCCTTATTTGTAATATGCCAACAGTCTGAAACACATATCCAATACCACCAAAACAACGATGAATTCATAAGGCAGAAAAAGTAATCAGCCATTTCACTATTTGTAAAACCAAACGGCTTATACTCGGAACCCATATGTTTTTTTCTAAAAGCCTTTATCCAAAAAGCCGCCCTCATATTGAGATACACATATTCATTTCCGCTCCCGGTTAAATCAATCAATCTTGTACGATTTTTTATTCCACAGATTTTTTTATATACCGCTACATCTGTTTCTGTACCGAGTTTTGGTATGTATCCATTTGTGGCAAAGTCATTTTTTACAACTGAGGTTCGTTCAAATAAACCAATTCTTTCTTCTTTATACCAATATTGATAATTGCCAGTATATACTCGTTTATCTGTCTTTTTCTTTTTTCCGATAATTATACACAATTTTTGATGAACAGACTTAAAAAGACAGTCGGGTCTGTCTGCATAGCTTAAAATATATTGCTCTGAAATATCTGAGAGCAATTCGTCTCTGATTATTTTCATTCTTGGTGTAGAAATATAAGATAAAGGTATCACAAATCCTAATGTTCCGTTGTCATTTAATAATTCGGATGAATTACTTAAAACATTTGCATAAACATTTCCGTATTTTTTTCTCAACAGGAGATTACTTTTACCATCTTCTATATATGGCGGATTTCCGATAATAATATCAAATTTCATTCCGAAATCCGGTGTTTCTGAAATAAAATCCCAATTAGTGAAATTTCGGTTAAGAATTTGGTCTATACCGTAACATCTTTTCAAACCGTATCGTTTTAATGCACATAAAAATAACCTTATCTTTGAGATAAATGTAGATTCATCGTTGATATCATTTCCATATATGGTCGAAATACTATCTTTTATCATTTTTTCAGTTATTTTTTCTACATTATTATCCAATAAATCAAATTTTATTTCCAAAGCAGCAAGCAAGAATTCTCCGGCTCCACAAGTCGGATCTATAAGTGATTTATAGAAACAAAAAGAGCGATACGAAATACCATTTAAGTCCATAACATGAAGCCCGTTTGCGTTAAGTTTACCGCATACTGATTTAATGCTGTTTTCGATAATAAATCGTACCACATCGTTAGGAGTATAGTAAACCCCCTTGCTCTTCCTTATAGATTCTTTTTCATTTAATGTCGACAATATTTCCTGAATATTATCATAGGAATAATTTCTTTCTTTAATTATCTTAAATTCAAATTTTTTTATTCCCGAAAGATTTAACAGCATTTGTTTAAGTATCATGATATCTTTATTACTGTATATAGATTTTAAATATGTATATGTTTCGCCAAGTACATCAGACATTACATTACTGATTATTTTTTCGGTCATTGTTTATCGCACTCTTTCCACTATTTATCCATTCATCCAATTCAGAACGTTTAAATTTCCAAAGCCTTCCAACTTTATGGGCTGGAACTTCATTTGATGAATTTTTAATCCAGCCTCTCAATGTAACCGATCTTATCCCGATATATTTGGCTGCATCTTCTAAACTTATATAATTATCGTTATTTTGCGTATCCACTAAAAACCACCCCATTAAATCCAATCCACCAATTCAACAATCCATTTTATTTTACTGTATTTTAATGAATCTGTCAAGTGTATTTAAGAGAATTTATTCATATTTAATATTATTTATCTATATTAAAATATATTTATTTGAAAAATATTATCTTATTAAAGATGATTTCAGATTTGCTAAATACGAGTAAATTGTTATCAATACGATTTTTCATATCTTTCAAAGATATAGAAATTCTTATTTTTTCGGTTTCATTGGAAACATAGGTATGAAAAAATCCCTATTTATGCAGACTTTCGTATATCTTTCATTGATATGACAACATAGTCAGACAGTAGTATGATGATAGCATAAACAC
>CACYBZ010000314.1 GCA_902772795.1 uncultured Ruminococcus sp.
AAATTTTGGATTTTTACGGAGTGTTAAAGGGTTGCACCCTTTAAAATCCTGCCAAGGGGACGTTGTCCCCTTGACCCCTACCCGCTTTTTGAAAAAAGCGGGGCAAAAACTTTTGATTGTCACCGCTTAAAGCAAGCGTATTTTAAATTGACGACACTGCCATATATTTTTTCCCTGCACACCCTGCAAACGGTCGCTTACGCCCTGACACATTCCTTTATGATAGCCAGAATCCTTTCGTTAGCGTCGGTAATCGCTGTTTTTCTGGCATTTGCCGAATACTCTTTCAGTTTTTCAGGGTCTTTCAGCATTTCATCAACGGTCTGCGTGAGTTTTTCGGGCGTAAGATCCTTTTCTTCTATGACACAACCTGCATTGGCATTCACCAGCGACATCGCATTATGATACTGATGATTCTCCGCAACATTCGGCGACGGTATCAGAATGGCAGGTTTTCCCTGTACCTGCAGTTCACTCACCGTCATTGCCCCTGCACGACATATCACCAAATCACATGCTGACAAACATATCGGCATATTGTCAATGAACTCCCTGATGTCCAGATTGTCACACTTCGCTATGTCACAACCCTTTTCTTTGAGCAAATCGGGAAACCATTTTCCGAATTTGCCGTAGGCATGGATAATCTGATATCTGCCGTCCTTACCGCTTCTGGCAATGTAATCGGCAACACTTTCGTTAATCCGCTGAGCACCCAGACTTCCCCCGAAAGAAAGCACAACAGGACGTTCATCAAGTCCCAGTATCTTTCGTGACGTTGCCTTGTCTGCGGTAATGATTTCTTTTCTGACGGGATTTCCCGTTACCACAAAATGAGCGTCTGACGACATATGTTTTTCCGCATCGGGATTGGCAAGCATGACTGTCCGTGCGTGTTTTGCCAGCATCTTGTTCGTGATTCCCGGGAAAGCATTCTGTTCATGAATGAGTGTGGGAATTCCCAGTTTCGTGGCAGTACGCAGTACAGGGCCACTGACATAACCACCCGTTCCGATACAAATATCAGGATTGAATTCCTTAATGATTTTCTTCGACTCTATACTTGACGTTATTGCCCGTCTGACCGTTGCCATGTTATGTACCATCGACGACGGCGACAGACTTCTTTTGAATCCGCTGACTTCAATACCGACAAAACGGTAACCTGCTTTCGGTACCAATGTTTCTTCCATTCCGCCCTTTGCCCCGATATAAAGTATCTCGGTATTTTTTATATGTTCCCTGACGGTTCCTGCTATCGCCAGTGCTGGATTGATATGTCCCGCTGTGCCACCGCCTGCCAATATGATTTTCATCGTTCTTTCGCTCCTTGTACCATCGTCCGACAGTTTCCATGAAACGCCGTCGGACATTTTTTTATTGCTCCTGCCACAAATATACTCTGCCTAATTCTTCTCAATGCTGGCACTTCGGGAAATGGACAGCACTACCCCCATTTCTCCGAGCAGCATCCACAGCGATGTACCTCCGTAACTGAAAAACGGAAGACTGATACCTGTGTTCGGCAATGTATCCGTAATGACCAGTATGTTAATCAGAACCTGTATGCCTATCTGTGAAACCAGTCCTATGCCCAACAACATACCGAATTTGTCACGGGCTTTCAGGGAAATCATTATCCCCCTGACTATCAGCCCCATAAATATCAACAGAATAATGACTCCGCCGATAAAGCCAAGTTCTTCCACCACAACCGCAAAAACAAAGTCATTCTGCGGTTCGGGAAGATACAAATATTTCTCTCTTGACTGCCCCAGTCCCAGACCTGTCAGTCCGCCTGACCCTATCGCATACAGTGAATTCATCGTCTGCCAGACTTTCCACTGCATATCACTTGAAAGATTTTCTTCCAGAGCCAGCCCCCAGCCGTCAAGACGTTCCTGTGCATACTTCAGATTACCTGTTACCTGCAGAACCAGAAAACCTGTGGCAAGCAAAACACCTCCAAAGGCAAACCACCGAATCCGTACACCTGAAACAAACATCATCAGCAACAACAAAGTGAAAATAATGACAATACAGGAATAATGCGGTTCCATAAACAACAGCACTCCTGCACCCAGACCAATCAGAACAGCGGGTTTCACGCCGTGTCTGAATGTCCCCATCTCCTGAAAATGGTCATGCCCCTGCCTCGCATAGAATAAGACAACAGCAAATTTCATAATTTCCGATGCCTGAAAGGAAAACCAGTCTCCGACATCTATCCAACGGTGTACTCCGTTTCTTGCCGGCATTATCAGTACCACTCCCAGCAAAACAAAGGCTATCAGCAGAACACCTGTACGAAACCGATACAGTTCATGATAATCAATCAGGGATATCAGTACCATAAGTACTACCCCCGATACAGCAAAAATCGCCTGACGTAACAGATAATGATAACTTTTTCCGCCGTTGTTGTAATACGAATAAGCATATGACGCTGAAAACATCATCGTCACACCGATAATCAGCAGGACAACAATCAGCAGGAAAAACGGTATATCCATACCGTTCCGCACCGAAACTATGCGTCGGAGAAAATTCCTTTTTCTTCCTTTTTTCGGCTTTTCCTTTTGGCGTTCCTTTACTCTTGCCCTGACCTGTGTTGTCTGCCGATTACCCAGTGTTCTTTCTGTCGTTTCCGCTGTGGGTTCTGTTATCCGTGGTCTGTCATAATCATAATAGTCTTCTGTTTTCTGTCTTCTCGTTGTACGGGCTCTTTCTCTTTCTGCCGTACTGCGGTAATTTCTCGTCTGTGAGGCATTTCTCGTTGTCCTTGCACTGCCTGAACTCCGCTTTCTTTCCGAAACGCTTCTGCTTTGCTGTGTACGTCTTTCTCCGCTGTCACTCCCCTGCGTGGTCGTGTATCGTGATGACGTACGTCTTGAATGTTCCGCCATAAATTCACCGCCCAATGATTTCTTTCCAACAGTTTTCTTCAGCCTGCGTTGGCATAGGTGTAGATGGTCGCCAGTACCGTCAATACTCCTGCCACTGCCGTAATCAGACTAAAGACAATCACAATCTTTACTTCTGACCACCCGCACATCTCAAAATGATGATGTATCGGACTCATCTTGAACAGGCGTTTTCCCTGTCCCGTTCTCTTCTTCGTTATCTTGAAATAGCTTACCTGCATCATTACCGAAAACATCTCTACAATATACATAATACCTATCGGAATAACCAGAACAGGCATATTGATTCCGTAAGCCACCGCACAAAGATATCCGCCTAAGAACAGTGAACCTGTATCTCCCATAAATACCTTTGCCGGGTGAAAGTTCCATACCAGAAAGCCCAGACAAGCCCCCGACAGTGACGCTGACATGACGGACATTCCGTTATTCAGCAGATAACCCGCAATAACCATGAATATCATCGAGGCAAAAAAGGTTACTGAACCGTCAAGTCCGTCTATACCGTCCGTGAGATTGGTCGCATTGACAAAACCTACTATCACGATAACCGAAACTATCCAGTAGAAAATACCGAAATCTACTCTGCCGACAAACGGTATGACCGTTCCCGAACTGCAACCGCCCAGCTTCAAGGCAAACACATATGCAACCGCTACCAGAAACTGTAATACCAGTTTCTGTTTTTCGGTAAGTCCCTCATTATGCTTGTGTAGGATTTTGATGTAGTCATCAACAAAACCGATAACCCCGAACAATGTCGCCATGATAATTCCTGCAATAAACTGTACATGATCCTGTACTGACTGATTGTTCGGATTGAGGATATTCAGTACTACATAACATACCACCGAAACAAAAACAGACGCTATGATAAACATTATTCCCCCCATAGTGGGTGTGCCTGATTTTTTCTGATGGGATTTCGGCCCCTCGTCCCTGATGGGTTGCCCGAATTTCAGCTTGTGAAGTTCGGGTATCAGAAATTTTCCTATCACAGACGATACCACAAATGAGGCTATCGCCGAAATCACTATCATCCAATTACTCATGTTTTTTTACCTCCGATTATCTTCTGTTACGATATGGTTTTCTGCTGTCGGCTGTGCTGACTACATGACACCGTTACCGTAATTACTGTCCTGTTCAAAGTTGACTGAAATGACGGTTCCTGACTTGACCTTTGACCCTGCCTTGATATCCTGTGAATAGGATATTCCTTCGCCCTGAGCGTTTGACCCTACAATACTGACGTTAAGGTCGTAATAGGACGCTTTCTCATTGACTTCGGGAACTGTGAGTTTTGTCAGGTCGGGAACTTCCACAATGTCCGAATTCACACTGGCTTCGTCTGTGTACAGTACGACTGTTCCTTTCTGTGGCAGTCTGGATTTCGCTGTGGGTATCTGCGAAATAACCTTGTCACCGTCACCTTTGACCACAACATTGAATCCGCCTGCGGTGATTCTGCTTTTTGCTTCGCTGACTTTCGCACCGATGTAATTGTCTGCGGTGGTATCCATCAAAGCGATTTCTTCTTTGGTGTATTCCGTTTCAATATTGAGATACGGCAACACTTCACTCATAATGTTGGCAAATACGGGAGCGGCTACTGAACTTCCATAATAACTGTCACCGAGCGGTGTGTCAAAATACACCAGCATACAGACTTTCGGGTCACTGGCGGGGGCAAATCCGCAGAATGACGCAATATACTGCTGTGAACCGTCTGCATTGTAGACCTTTTTCTCTGATGTTCCCGTTTTTCCTGCCACCCTGTATCCTGCTACATAACTGTTCTTTGCCGAACCTGTCTTGGAATTCTCCTCCATAGCTTCAATGACTTTCTTCGTCACTTCTTCGGATACCACGTGTCGTCTGACTACGGGTTTACGGCTTTCTACCACATGACCTTCCGTGTCGGTGATTTCCTTGACAATGTACGGCTGCATCAGCTTTCCACCGTTGCCTACTGCGGAAATTGCCGTTACCATCTGAATAGGCGTAATGGCAAAGTTCTGCCCGAATGACGCTACCGCCAGATCCATCGGCTGCATAGCTCCTGTACCGTCACCAAAGAAAATATCTGACTGTTCACCCGGCAAATCAATTCCTGTCTTTTCGGAAAAACCGAATGCCTGATAATATTCCCAGAACTTTTCCGCTCCTACCGCCTGCCCTATCTGCATGAACGCAGGGTTACAGGAATTACTCAATGCCTGCTTGTAGTTCTGTACACCGTGTCCTGATTCTTTATGACAGCCTATCGGCTGAGCTCCCTCAAACGGCACATATGACCCTGTACAGGTATATGTACTCTGGTCTGTGATAGTCCCCTCCGACCAGCCCATACACGATGTAATGACTTTCCATACCGAACCGGGATAATAAGTATCGGCTACCGCCTTGTTACGCCATTGTTTGGCAAGTGCTTCACTTTCGGCTTTGTCTTTCTGCGTTTCGGGAAGTTTGTCTATCTGTGCCTGTACATTCGGGTCGGCAATCGTGAACGGGTCATTGAGATCATAGCCGTTTTCCACCGCACAACCCAGAATGGCTCCCGTTTCTACTTCCATCATTACCGCTACCGCACGGTTGGCAACTTTGTTTTCGGTAATTCCCTGCTTCAGATATTTCTCCATGGTGTGCTGTACCTTTTCGTCAATGGTAAGCACTAAGTTATTACCGTCCTGTGCGTCTACTTTCTGTTCGTATTTGAACGGCATTTCCGTTCCCCGTGCATTTCTTGCTGTGATAATTCGTCCCGGTGTTCCCGTCAGGTAAGAATCATACTGATATTCTATTCCCTCCAGTCCTGCCCCGTCCGAACCTGTAAAACCGATAATCGCCGAGGCAAAATCACCATAGGGATAATAGCGTTTATAGTCCTCAATAAGACTCACCAGCGTGATTGACCCGTATTTATCTTCTATTTCCTGACATAATTTCAAAACTTTGTCTTTGGCTTCTGTTTCCACTTTTCGCTTGACAACGGCATAATAGGTCTTACCCTGCGTTTTCTTGAATATCTCGTCCTGATTGATATCCAGAATTTCCGCCAGTTGCTGGGAAACAAATATCCGCTGTCCATCATTTTCAAAGTTGTTCGGCGTGAGTACTACCTGCCATACCGTCGCACTCTGGGCAAGCGTATTGCCGTTGGTATCGTAGATTGTTCCTCTTTTTGCCGAAACAGTGGTATCGTTCAGTTGCAGAGCATATGCCTTTTTCTGCAATTCCTCCCCTCGGTAAAGACTGAAATAAGCCAGTCGACCTATCGCCAGACAGACAAATCCGCCTATGAGCAAAATCCACATGAAAATCTTTGTCCGCAGAACAATCAGCTTTCTGCTTCTTGTCTGTTGCACTGCGTCTGTACGTTTTTTGAAAATCATAACTGCCTCCTTGTCGGAATATCACACAACCGACAGCATGACAACCGAATCCCTTTAAAAGAAAACCACTGTCATTTTATTTTCGTCTGTCGGAAATCATATTCCCCAACGCTATAAAAGGATAATTCCCTTTTTAACCACAGACTGACAAGGTCAAAGTCTGCGTAGTGCTTTCCATGTTCTCACGGTGTCTTTCCGTTTGACTGTCAGGGCTCTGCCCAGGCGGTAGAAAAACAGAAAGGGAAGCAAAAATTTGTGTCGGTAAAAAAACGGGTGATACTCCCTGACTTTAGCCATCGGCAAAAATAATCTGTTTTTGATGAACATTCGCTTTGCTTCAGCACGACTGCTACCGCACTCTTTCATATTTTTATTCAGAATATTGTTTATATTACCGTATGCCCCTGAAAAAATCATATATTCCAGCATCTTTTCCGCCTCAGCGTCCAGTGCCTCCCCGTTAAACAGGTGAAAAGCAATCTGTCTGTTCTTCTGTTCAAACAGGTCAATCCCCATTTTTGCGGTTTCCCTGTCAATATACGCCTTGTCGAGTGTACTGCCCTTTTTCTTCCAGAAAACATAGGTGTCCATTACATAACGCAGACCTGTTCCGCTACCGTAATAATGGCGGAATTCATGGGCAATCAGATAAATATACAGGTCTTCATCGCTGAAATGATAACCATATCCGTTGTCACTGTCTTTGATAATACGTTTCTGTACATCGTGATAATACTCATACAGTTTATCCTGATCCGATTTTCCGAACAGTTCCGTGTGCATTTCAAAATTGCTGACAGGCGGTTTGTGATAATCCTTTCCCAGACTTTTACAGGTAAACCCCTGCTCTTTCATAATCCGCTTTACCTGTTTTTCGCATTTGCCGTCATACAGAATGTCAAAATCCGCCATCTGCCGCATACCGATATACGGATAAAAGTCCTTGATGACAATGCCTTTCAACGGCATATAGCGTATGTGTTCCGCCTCAAAACGGGAAAAAAGTATTATCTTCTCCATTTCCATGGTAGACACTCTGCTGATAGCCTTGCCCTTTTCTTCCAGAAAACGACTGTCTGCCATGCCGACAGCCTCCAGTCCGCAACAGACAATCGCTGTGAGCATGTGATATCTTGCCACCGAGTAAAGCTGTTCAAGACTGAGTTGTTCCACACGGGCCTTGTCGGGAACGTCACCATTGATGACACAACGGATAAGATAAATCATTTCGTCCGTTATCTTTCTGTATTCCTGTTCCGTCATTTTTTCACTCCCTGTCCTGCTCAACGTAGTTCTTCTGCCATCGGTTATGTTTCTTTGTACGACTTCTGCCAAAAAGCCTGTGTAATCTGACAAGAATTTTCTTCAATGGAATACGTATTTTCGTCGTGTGCAGCCAGATAAAGGAATACAACCGATAACCCTTTTCATTGACGCTGTGTTCCTTGCCGTTACGGATAAACCCCGTCATGACACCAAGAATATCCTTATCTGTAATGCCGTATTCCTTTCCGACACAATTATCCCCCAGAATGACATAATCCTGTTCCCTTACCTGAATGACACGATGCAGAACATAAGCAGACGGCGGTCGGCGGTACAAAACCACATCACCAACCTGACAACGCTTATTTTCTTTCTTTTTCAGGATAAACATATCTTTTCCCTGACGCAACAACGGCAACATACTTACTCCGACATTCGTATAAGTCAGACTGCCGTATCGTTCAAGGTATTCTTCATAGTTCGACGGATTAGTCATCAATCGCACCGATTTCTCTTAACTGACTGACAGTAGTAACAACGTCATTCCGTATAACCTCGTCTGATGCGTCATAGCGTTCTTTCATGTTGCTGATAATTTCTTCTGTCGTCATACCTTTCTGGAGCAAATCCAGAATCACCCCAAGCGTAACATTTCCCCTGACTACACCTGAAAACTTTGCTTTTCCGCTGGGTACAATAATAGTTTCATTTGCCGTCTTGTGTACAAGAAAATTTTTGTTGAGTTTCATCTTTCATTATCCTTTCTTTACTTTGCCACAGATATAACCGTGAGCCTCAAAAACATATTTCTTAAAATACTGTCCGTTTTTTTACCCCAAAACAGTCAAAAAATAATGGTTGTAACAAATCAAATTTTCCTCCGTTTCCTCTCTGATATGTTTGTTACAACCGCTTTCTTTTTTTATTTCTGTATACAGTATATGTCCGTTGTCCGATATTAAGACCACAAACTGCTGATTGCTTCTGTGATTATTTCAAAAATATTTTCTCCCTCTTTTTCAGCGGTTTCCACTTTATCTCCCTCTTCCAGACTGATATACTCTTTCTGGTAAGAATCCGCCCTGCTCATTCCCAGTTCCGACTGGGCACTTTTTTCTACAATATCCGATGAATACCTTGCTTCTACTTTCATTTTCGACTGTATGTAAAGACTTTTCTTTTCTTCCAGTTTTTCGCTTTCATTGGATATCTTCTGATTGAGTTCCGTCAGTTCTACCTGTCCCACAATAACCTGCACAATCATCACAATCACTACTGCACTCATCGCTAAAATTCTGATAACTCTGCTTTTGATTGCCTGCTTCTGCTGGGCAATTCTGACTTCTTCCTGTTGTTTCTGTTTCTGTTTCTGTTTTTCCTCCATTTCCTCAAAGGAAACGTCTTCCGTTTCAAATAACGAAATATCATATGCTTCTTCGTTATAAGACAATGCCATAGTAACACTCCCGCTCATTGCAGATTTTTTTCTCAACAATGTTTCCTCTTATGTACTTTCTTCCCTCAAATTTCTCTCTGTTTTTTCGGTAAACCCTTTTTACACGGATATCATTTTACGCTCCATATGCCCATTAGCTATATTCTACTATATGCCAACCCTTTTGTCAAAGTTTTTTAAGCGGTCACGATAATTTTTTTATTGCCCGTAATCTGGCACTTCTCGAACGGGGATTGACTGCCAGTTCTTCTGCACAAGCCTGTACGGATTTTTTCAGCACCAGTTCTCCTGCGGGTGTCTTTCCGCATACGCATACGGGAAAATCTTTCGGACAACAACACCCCTCACACTGCTTTGCCATGTATTTCTTGACAATCCTGTCCTCCAGCGAATGAAAGGTAATGACTGCCATAATTCCGCCTTTGTTGAGTAAGGCAAATCCTTCCGACAATCCCTCCGAAAGCCGTTCCAGTTCTCCGTTGACGGCTATCCGCAATGCCTGAAAGGTCTGTCTTGCCGGGTGTCCCTCACGTTTCTTATAGGACGGTACGGCACTTTTTATGATTTCTGCCAGCTGTAATGTGGTTTCAACCGGCTGTTTCTCCCGTTCCCGAATAATTGCTCTGGTGATGGGTCTGGCAAACTTTTCTTCTCCGTACCGACTGATAATTCTTACCAGTTCTTCATAAGAAAGGTGATTGACCAGCTCTCCTGCCGTTGTACCCGACTGACTCATACGCATATCCAGCGGGGCATCACTGTGAAAGGAAAATCCTCTTTCGGGGGTGTCAAGCTGTCGGGACGATACGCCGATATCCATCAGTATTCCGTCAACACCGTCAATTCCCAGTGCATTGACGATACTTCTCATGTCCGAAAAATTGCCTTTACAGATTGTGACATTTCTGTTTTGCCTGAATCTTTCGGTAACAGTGGCAATAGCGTCAGGATCCTGGTCAATCAGAATCAGCTTTCCCTCATCGGACAGATATTTCAGTATTTCGGCGGAATGTCCTCCTCCGCCTGCCGTCGCATCGACATAGACTCCTTCAGGTCTGATATGCAGTGCCTGTATGGTTTCTTCTTTCAATACAGGTATATGGGAAAATTCCAACATCTTTCCCTCCCTCTCCTCAGAATACAGCGTGATGCTATCGGATTTCATTATATGCTTTCCTGACGTAAATTGCAAGTACAATCCGCATATCTTTTGAGAAAACAAATCCATTGCAGTCAATGTCCCCAAAAACGGACAACAGACAAAAAAACAACCGTACAGCACGCTTTTTTTCTGTGCTGTACGGTGAAATGTGGTATGTATTTCCGTTATTGCAATTTTACTGCTATGATAAATCCGTCACAATTATTGCCGTAAATCTGATATTCGCTGTCCCTGGGAACCTGTACCATCGTACTTTCTCCCAACTGTGACGGCACATAGTAAATCATCCATGATGTTGCCGTGTAATCGGTGGTATATAACGGGTTCTTGATGGTGTGGGTTTTCAACATTTCAATGTACTCCTCCAGACAAAAACCGTTCTGCATGATATATTCCGAATGGGGCAGTCCCACATAACGGTAATGCCATGTTTCATAGCCTATTCCTGTGACGGCTACTTTATCCTGAGGATAGCGCAGAATAAAACCATACTTTCCGCAGTTGTTCTTCAGCCAGCGGAACTCCTCACCTTCCCCCAGTACCGATAAATCTTCATCGTCCATAATGGAAAGGTCAAAAGCATATCCTGTCTGATGTTCACTATACCCCGGTAACAGTACGTATTCTGCCCCGATGTAGTCTTCACCTTTTTCCTCTTTGTCTGCCTGATAGAGTTTTTCCTGCAGTTCCTTGCTCCGATAGGCACTGTGTATCATGACATTGCTATTTTCCGAAACGTCACAAAGTGCCGAAAGCATATTTTCCGCTTTCTGAGCAACGGTTTCATTGAGCTTTACGTCCAAATCCGCCACCTTGAATTTTCCGTTACCCCTGCCGTATATTTCCACAAGGTTATCGCCCTCGAAAGAACACGGATAATTGTTGTTGACCAGTATCAGAAATCCGCTGTTCAGACGGTCATTTTTCATCTCTACGTCAACAAAGTCACTTTGAATATCCAGATTGGTCACATTCGGCAAGGAACTGATGATAACTTTCTTGCTTGCCATGACAGACCCTATATTCGCAGAAAAAATAAGAACAAAGGCTGTCGCACTCAGGTAAATGAAAAATACTAAGGCAACCAACAGCGGATATTTTTGCTTGATATTCTCCGTAACTGACAACAGCTTTATCCTCCTTTGACGCTGTAAGTCGTCTTTATTCTGTCGGACAGTAAATTATGCTTTCTTCTCCGCAGAAATCTCAGCAACGACTTCTTCATAACCTTCCAGAATGGAGGTACAATGAGGACATCTTGTTGCTTCAATAGCGATTTCACTCTTACAGAAAGGACATTCTTTGGTCGTTGCTTCTTCCTCTTCTTCTTCCTTCTTCTTGCCGATGGACATAATCTTGTTGATTCCTTTTACCAGCAGGAAAATAATCAACGCCATAATCAGGAAATTAATGACGGCAGTAATAAATGCACCGTACTTAATTTCTACTGCCGAACCAAGTACGCCTTCAACAAGTGATGGGAATTCAATCTTGAGGGATAACTGGTCAAAGTTTATCTTCGTGAACAATCCCAGAATGGGCGAAATAATATTGTCCGTCAAAGATGTGACAATGTTCTGAAACGCAGCACCGATGATGACAGCTACTGCCAGATCAAGAACATTACCTTTCATGATAAATTCTTTGAACTCACCAAAAAACTTTTTCATTTCTACAACACCAACCTCTTTACAAAAATTTATGATAAGCCGAGTAAATATACATAAGTGTATTGTTTTACGGATAATCTGCCGTTACGAGCAAATGGTAAAACTTTTTACGGAATTACATACCTCCCCCGATGTACTTACCCTGACTACCTTTTCATTATAAGCCAAAACCATCTTGATTTCAACAAAAACTTCATATTTTATTATGGAAATTTGTCGCTTTACATCATAACTTTGTGGAATACTTTCTTTCCCTTTTTGATGACGATGCCTTTGACAATTTCTTCTTTGGTGATGCTGGTTTTCACGTCGGTAATCTTTTCGCCGTTGACGGAAATTCCTCCCTGTGTGACAAGTCTTCTGCCCTCTGCATTGGACGATGTCAGTCCTGCTCTGGCAAGCAGATTCAGAATACCGATAACTCCGTCAGTGAAATCTTCTTCGGCAAGTGTACTTGTCGGCATATTTTCTTCTTCGGCATTGCTGGAGAACAATGCTCTGGCGGTTTTCTGTGCTTTTTCCGCTTCTTCTTCTCCGTGAACCAGCTTTGTCAGCTCATAAGCCAGAATTTCTTTGGCTTTGTTGAGTTCACTGCCCTGCCAGCTTTCCATTTTCCTGATTTCGTCCATCGGCAGGAATGTCAGCATTTTGATACATTTGATAACGTCACTGTCATCGACATTCCGCCAGTACTGATAGAAGTCGTAAGGACTGGTCTTTTCGGCTGAAAGCCATACTGCTCCCGACTGCGTTTTTCCCATTTTCTTACCTTCGGAATTGAGTAACAGATTGATGGTCATCGCATACGCATCTTTGCCCTGTTTTCTGCGGATAAGTTCTGTTCCTGCCAGCATATTGCTCCACTGGTCGTCACCGCCGAACTGCATATTACAGCCGTATTGATTGTACAGAACATAAAAGTCGTATGCCTGCATTATCATGTAGTTGAATTCCAGAAAACTCAGCCCTTTTTCCATACGCTGTCTGTAACATTCTGCTGTAAGCATTCTGTTGACGCTGAAATGTGCCCCGACTTCTCTGAGCATACCTACATAGTTGAGGTCAAGCAACCAGTCCGCATTGTTGACAAGCATGGCTTTTCCGTCAGAAAAGTCGATAAAACGGCTCATCTGCTTCTGAAAACATTCTACATTGTGCTGTATGACTTCTTTTGTCATCATCTGACGCATATCCGTTCTGCCTGACGGGTCGCCTATCATAGCTGTTCCGCCTCCGATTAAGGCTATCGGCTTGTTGCCTGCCATCTGCAACCGTTTCATCAGACACAGTGCCATGAAATGTCCTACATGCAAACTGTCGGCTGTCGGGTCAAAGCCAATGTAGAATACTGCTTTCCCTCCGTTGACAAGTTCCCTGATTTCCTTTTCGTCCGTAACCTGTGCGAGTAATCCTCTTTCGACAAGTTCTTCATAAACTCCCATATTTGTTCCTCCTGACAATAAATCTAAGGGCTGTCCCCCGATTGTGTTTTACTGTTCAAGGGTTGCACCCTTGAAAATCCTGCCAAGGAGCTTCGCCCCTTGACCCCACCCACTTTTGAAAAAGTGGGGCAAAACTTTTTA
>CACYBZ010000315.1 GCA_902772795.1 uncultured Ruminococcus sp.
AAAACTCCGAACGAAGTGAGCCACAAAAGTTTTTGTCCAACTTTTTTCAAAAAGTTGGTGGGATTTTTAAGGGCGAAGCCCTTAAACACAAAGCCTTTAAACAAAAAAAATCATATTCTTTGCTGTCAATCATACAACAAAGAATATGAAAATTTTAATCATTCCTGAATGTCAATCAAAGTCGTTTTATTTCGTTTTTTCAGACATCTTACCACCAGCGGACGCAACTGCGATGCCAGATACAATGACCCACATATGACAACTGCTCCGTTATTTTTTTCTGCCATATCCAGTGCCTTTTCTATCGCCTGAGAAAAATTCTCCATCGGATAGACTTTGTCAAAAAACTTTACCGCTTTTTCGGCGAGTTCTTCTTTGGTCTGTCGGCGTGGATTGTCAGGTTCAAGGGTAATCACGCTGTCAATCAGACCGTCCAGATATTCCAGCGATGAATTACTGTCCTTATCTCTGAGCATACCCATAATACAGATAATTTTCTTGTCGGGAAGATATTTTTTCAGTGCGTCCGAAAGAGCGTTCATACCGTCAGGATTGTGTGCTCCGTCAAGCAGAATAATCGGTTCTTTACACAACAGTTCCAGACGGGCAGGCATTTCCGCTTTGGCAAGTCCACGGGCAAGAACAGCATCGCTTATCGAAAAATCAAATTTCGTGCGTAAAATTTCCAATGTGCCCAGTGCCAGTTTCAGATTTTTTATCTGGTGCATACCGATAAGCTGTATCGTAACGGGAATATTCTGATATAACAATCGGGTATGTTCAATCGTCTGTTCCGTGATGTCAACTGAAAGACTATCGGCATACAACAATGTATTGTTCATCTGTCGGGCAATGTCACTGATAACCGTATCGGCATTGTCATGCTGACGGTAATAAACCGTATTGCTGTCGGGTTTGATAATACCGCCTTTCTGTCTGGCGATTTCTTCGAGCGTATCGCCAAGTATGGCGGTATGGTCATAACTGATAGAGGTAATCACCGAAACAAGGGTATTCTGTACAACATTGGTACTGTCAAGCAGTCCGCCCATACCCGTTTCCAGTACCACAATATCACACTGACTTTCTGCATACCAACGAAATGCCAGTGCGGTAATATATTCAAATTCGGTAATGATAATGCCGTCTTTTTTGAGCTGTTCCAGTAAAGGATACGTTTCACTGACATATTGTGTCAGTGTTTCCTTGCTTATCATATTACCGTCTATCTGCATTCTTTCCCGAAATTCTATCACATACGGCGAAATGAAAAGTCCTGTACGATAGCCTGCTTCTCTCAGTACGGCAGATATCATCTTGCTGGTAGAACCTTTTCCGTTTGTCCCCGCAATATGCACAAATTTCAGCTTATGCTGAGGATTGTCCATCATTTCCAGCAACCGCAGAACTCTGTCAAGCCCCGGTCTTGAACCGAAAAGCATCAACGAATTGATTTTGTCAAGTGCCTCATGATAATTCATCACTGTCATCTCTTTCCACTGTTTTTTTGTAAATCAGACTCTTTTTTATTCCTGTGAGTTTCGCCACACTTTTGCACGCTTCACTCAATGAGATATTTTCTTTTCGGGCAACTGCTATCGCCATTGTTACAGCCTGTTCGACGGTGTAGGAATCTGAAGTACTTTCTTTCTCCGCTCCCGCAATGACAAGCACGATTTCCCCTTTCAACGGATTTTCCGCATAATCGTTCACCGCTTTTTCCAGCGTAGTACGGATTACCTCTTCGTGAATTTTTGTCAGTTCCCTGACAATGGCAATATTTCTGTTTCCGAAAGTTGCCAGCATATCTTTCAGTGTTGTGTTCAGCTTGTGGGGGGCTTCATAAAACAACATCGTCCGTTTTTCGTTCCTGACTTCTTCCAGATGTTGTCTGCGTTCCTTTTTATCGACACTCAGAAAACCCTCAAACGTGAAACGGGCGGTAGGCAGTCCCGAAATTGCCAGTGCCGACACAACTGCACTTGCCCCCGGTACGACAGCTACAGTGATATTGTTTTCGTAACACTGTCTGACAAGCATTTCACCGGGGTCAGAAATACACGGCATACCTGCATCTGTCACAATAGCACAGTTCTCACCGTTCAGAATACGCTGACATATCATTGTTCCCCGTTCATATTTGTTATGTTCAAAGTAACTTACCATACTTTTCTTTATGCCGAAATGATTGAGTAGTTTCACGGTGACACGGGTATCTTCCACCGCCAGAAAATCAACATTCTGCAATGTTTCCACTGCTCTCGGTGACATATCTCCCAGATTGCCTATAGGCGTTCCCACGACATACAAAATTCCTGACAAACTACTTCAACTCCTTGTAACTTCCGTAAATTTCCATCATCTCATCGGAAAACATACCGTTTTCCTTTTCGATAAACAGCGTCGGCAGAACATTCAGACCGCCTTCTTTTCCGCCCTGTCTGCCCTCCAGCAGAAACAGCTTCGGCGGTTTGTCATGACGTTGCTGTACCATTCGCAGACGCTTGGGTTCAATATGATATTTCCGCATGGTGACAATCGTATCGGAAAGCCGTTCGGGTCGCAGACAAAGACAGAACCGTCCCCCGAACCGCAACAAAGACGAGGCACTCTGTACCACATCTTCAATCGTACAACTGTTTTCGTGTCGGACAATCGCATGAGCATCGTCACGGCTGACAAGTCCCGTTCCCAGCGGTTTGTACGGCGGATTGCATACCACAACGTCACAATGGACTATCGGCAGTTTCCCTTTAAGACAGCGTAAATCTTCACAGATGACTGTGATATTCTCTTCCAGATGGTTCATTGCCACACTTCTTTTTGCCATATCCACCGCATTTTCCTGAATCTCCACTGCATAAATATGTAAGGGTGGGGTTTCTCTGCTCCACAATAGCGGAATAGTTCCGCAACCTGTGCCGAGTTCCACCGCTGTTTCTTTCCGCTTCGGCTTGGAAAAATCTGCCAGCAGTATGGTATCCGTGAAAAAATGGTGCTGTTTACTGACAATAACCTGCAAACCGTTGCCTAACGGCTGTAATTCTTCGTTTTCTCTGAGCAAAATTCCATGCACTCCCTGTATTTTCTCCCTGAGTTGTTAATTATAACATCATCGGATTTTTTTTTCAACACCATGATTCACCGCTTTTACTGACAATGAATTTTTATCGAATTCGACAAAAAAAATACCATATTGACAACAATAAGTTATGTGATATATAATTTAGCGTATAGATATTTTTGATGTTGGGGTGACAATAATGAATAACGATATACAGCAAAGATTTTCTCCGTTGTGGGGAAACTGGTATCTGAAAGAAAAAATAGGAAAAGGTTCTTACGGTTCTGTTTATAAAGCGGTAAAGCAGGAATATAACAATACCTACGTATCCGCAGTAAAGCATATTTCCATACCACAGGAAGGCGTTCACGCTCAGGATATCATTGCTGAAGGTTATGCCAGTAATCTGGATACTGTCTACAGACATTATGATGATTTGCGTGACAAAATGGTAAAGGAAATTGACGTTTGTTATCAGTTGCGTGGACATACCAATATCGTTTCTTACGAAGACAGCTATATCGTCCCCAAATCAGGTGATGAAAAAGGTTACGATATCTTTATCCGTATGGAATTGTTGCAAAGCCTGAAAGAGTACAGTCTGTCCCATACGATGAATGAAAGAGAAGTCATTAAACTCGGTATCGATATCTGTGAAGCCTTGCAGGTACTTATGTCACGAAATATGATGCACCGTGATATTAAACCCGGAAATATTTTTGTCAACAACGAAGGCCATTTCAAACTGGGAGATTTCGGTGAAGCAAAAATATTGATGAGTAACACTTCTTCCATGTCCGTAGCGGGAACATATCCCTATATGGCACCTGAAATATACCGTGGTGAAAATGCCAATATTACCGCTGACATCTACTCTCTGGGAATGGTCATGTACCGAATGCTGAACAACGGCAGAGCCCCCTTTGTTGATCCCAATGCTCAGGCAATTTCTTCACGGGAAATTGAAACGTCCAATTACCGACGTTTCAAGGGTGAACCCTTTAATGCGCCTGTTTCCTGCGGTAACAAATCTCTCAGCGAAATTATTCTGCGTGCCTGCCAATTCCAAAGCAGTGCCAGATGGCAAAATCCACTTATCATGAAAAATGCCCTCATCGCCGTTAAAAATGCTATTGAAGACGATGATACCATCAGCGTGCAGAATATTGACAAGACACCTGTTACCGGACAATCCTCCAACTTAAAAAATGTTTCTCCTTACACAGACGGAAATAACCACTACCACAGAAATTATCCGGCAAACAATAGTTACTCCACTAATAACTATCCCCCTAATAATTATACACCTAACAACTATACCCCCAATAATTATACCCCCAATAATTATACGCCTAATAACTATACATCTAATAACTATACACCTAATAACTATACGCCTAATAACTATACACCTAATAACTATCCTACCAATTATCCTCAGCCACGTTCCAACGTGACAAATAAGTTGATAATACTCGGTATTTTTATCGCACTTGCCCTTGTTGTCGCTATTATCCTTGTCGCTGTCAATTTTTTAGGCAGTGACACCAAATATTCCCATGACTCCGATGACGACATTGATGCAACTGAACTTGTTACACAATTTACATCAGATTTAACCAGTCAGTTACCTACACAAACTCCTACACAAGCTCCCACAAAAGCTCATGATGTCAAGATTTCTTCCTATAAAAATATTGACTTCTCCACAGCAAAAAATGAACTGGAAAAACAAGGGCTTACTGTTACAGAAACATACGACTACAGTTTTGAAGTCGATGAGGGAAAAATTATCAGTCAGTCTGTCAAAGCAGGTTCTACCGTAAAATCAGATACGTCAATCGAATTCAAAGTTTCTACAGGTGCTTACTTCAGTAATGTTCCCGACTCCTGCGAACAAATGTTGTATGTCAAATCCAGCGGTACATCAGCAAGTATGCGTCTGTATGAATATCAGAACGGAACATGGATAAAAATATTCAGTTGTTCGGCAACCGTAGGTAAAAACGGTGTCAGCTCCGATTATTACGAAGGACAAAGTACTACCCCTAAAGGAACTTTCCATCTCGGTACAGTACTTTCTCAAAACAAAATCACCGACAGTATGCCGTGGCAACCCTGTTCTGCTTCAACCGTCATCGTTGAAGATATTTACTCTCCCAGATATAACCAAATCGCTGACAAGAATGCTTTGCCCTATGGTACAGATTGTGACAATATCGGACAACGACTTACCAACGGCACAGACAATGCCGCTATCTTTATTGAACATAACGGAAACGGTTATTCCTCTAACGGTGTGGTCGTCGGCAAATGTTCGTCTATTACCATCTGCGGACATACCAGTACGTTGAAAGCAACCGGCGGTTGTATTGATATCTCCTCGTCCGATATGCTTAACTTACTTTCCTGCCTTGACCAGTATAAAAATCCTTACATCAGAACGGAGTAATCTCTTATGAAAAAAAATATCAATATTACTGCCCTTATTGTTATTTGTACTGTATGTTTTCTTGGCGGATTTCTCATTATTTTCTTCTCCGGCAGTCTTTTGATAAAAAATATTCCTTCTGCCCAGAAGAACACAACAGAAAGTACGTCTGCGAAAAAAAAAGCCGCAACAACAGAAGTGTCAACAAACGACACCTCCCACCCCTTACAGAATGCTTCTTCCCCTGTCGCAACAGAAAATAAAGATACTTCTGAAATTTCTTCGACAATTCCTGAACCCACACAACCGCCCGCCGAAACCACCCTTGTACAGCCACAACTTTTAGTAGATACATTACAAAACTATAAGAATTATACTACGAATAATCTGAATAACATCATTGATGAAAATGGCAAAAGCCACAACTGTCAGCAGATTATTCTTGTCAATAGCACAGGAAATATGGCGGATATCTCTTTTTTTGAGAAAAAGGAAAACAATCTCTGGCAACAAAACACTGAACTGGATACAACAGGATTTGTGGGACAGTTGGGAGTAAGCGAACATTCTTATGAAGGCAGTATACAAACACCTGCGGGACTGTTCAGCATAGGTAAAGCCTTCTATCTATATGATGTTCCTAAAACGGATCTGGATAAATTTCAAATTACAGAAACCACAGAATGGGTAGATGACCCCACTTCCGGATATTATAATCAGTTAGTCGACTCTTCGCAGATTTCTTCCTCCAACTGGACAAGCTCTGAAAAAATGTATTTCATTCCTTCTTATAAGTACGGATTCGTCATTAATTACAATATGGGAACAAACAAATACTGGGAGGAAGACGGTAAAGGAAAAGGTTCTGCCATTTTCTTCCATTGTTCAGAAACGCCCACACTAGGTTGCGTAGGTGTTTCTGAAGAAAAAATGCTGGATTATCTTGCTGTACTTGACGAGAAAAAAAATCCCTATATTCTGATACAGTAGTCATAACAGGTAAGCCCCCTAACAATTCCACAGGACTTCGCCCCATGTGACCATACCCAAAACTTTTCAAGGCTCACTGCTCACTTCGTTCGGCACATCAAAAGGGGTAAAAAATTCGGACAATGCCGTTTTGCATTGTCCGAATTTTTTCTTTACAG
>CACYBZ010000316.1 GCA_902772795.1 uncultured Ruminococcus sp.
AACGATGGTAGCTTTGGCAAAATCGGATACGATGAAACAGGAATTTTCTCAATATGGGTATATTTGTCTATATTTTGAGTAGCAGAAAAAATTATGGATAGTGTAGGTGCATCGGTATCGTGGTTTGACAAAATCAAAAAGGAAATCAATGAAACCAACAGTGACATTGAAACTCTGGCACAGAATATTACCACCAGAAAAACAGAAAATGACCGAAAAATTATCCAACTGTTAAAGGGAATCGATTTTGTTTCCAGCGGTTTATCAGCGGAAATTCTCGACAAAAAGACGAATCCGAACCAATGGTGCGGAGATTTGCAATATGCTGTTGAAATCTTAATCAATCATCTGACGCACGATACCCCACGTGGTGATAATATTGATATGAGTGAGATAGACCGCAGTCTGTATTTAATTGCCCGAATGTTTGAGGGAGCAGTGATACATGGTGAAGTGGAAACGGCATTTGCGGCCAAAGCGGGGCTGATGAACGGTTTTTTCAATATCCGCAACAAGATTTTTTCGTTAGATGACAATGTCCGTGATAACTATATGCAGGCGTGTAAGAAGTACCTTGACAGTTATTATCTGTATATTGCAGTCAAGAATATTATTGACAAATCGAATGAGAATCTTCGCAGAAAGCAGGATAATCTTGCCGGGGAGTTTCGGAAATTGGAAAAAAACAAAGATAAAATGGCATACATGATAACCGTATCGCCTGAACTTGTCGACCAGCTTTCGGTTATTCAGCAACAGACTTATTTGCAGTCCCATTTTATGTGGTCACCTGAAATTGTTGATTTATACAGAATGTTGGTTGAATTTCGGATAACTCAGTCAGGATTATTGTTCAAAGGTTATTTGCTGGAGGCAGAAGAGAAACGGATTTATTTTTATAAAGAAATTGCCACTAAATTGGAAGATATTGTCAGAACCGTTCCTGTTCCTGAGGATCCGGATATTTTATTGAAGCTGCAGAAAATGATGGAAGGAACGATTTCCAAAGCGGAGAAAATTGACAGTGATTTTGATGTACTGGGAAACATGATGAACGAGTTCGACAAAAAGCTGCAGAGTGTCGGACGAAGTAAGCAGCAGTCAAAGATGTTTGCCGGTACATGGAGCGACATTGAGAAAAAAACAGGGGAGCAGACCTGATGACCGTTCAGGTACTTTTACAGAGGTTGTTTCCTGTGTGTACATCAATGTCTATATAGAAAATAGGGTTAAACTTTGTCTTATGCAATGAAAGAGATGTATGAGGGAAGAATAATCGATAAGGTAAAAAATTATAGTTTAAGAAAGGGGTAATAATTTATGCCAAGACCCAGTAAAACAGTTGTCAAAGGTAATGCAGGCAGTGGTAGCAAAGGTAGTAAAGGAGGTGGCAGTATATTACAGAATAATCCTGTAAGTGCATGGTTTCGTAACAAGAGTAATATCAGAAAGCAGAAGATGGAAGAAATAGCGAAACAGATTTCCAATAACAAAGCGGAAAACGAAATGCGGATAGCGGGTATTCTGAACAGTATCAACTTTACAGAAAGCCGACTTCCCATAGAGAAGCTGGATTATAAATCAGTAGAAACACAGCCTTACGGTGATTTGGAGTATGCTGTTGTTGAAGCAGTAGATATGATAAGCAACAACACTTATGACTATTCGGGTGTGGATTTGAGTAATATCGATGCAGCTATTCTGCTTATTGCCACCGAGTTGAAAAATGCGATTGAAACAGGTGATGTCAACCGTTCGTTTGCAGCAAAGGCAGGACTGATTACCGCCATTGACCAAATCAGAAATAAAATTCCGTTTATCTCTGAAAATATGAAAAGGGATTTTGTTGAGAGCAGTGAAGACTATCTGGAATTGTGGAAGACGCTGATTATTTCCTGTACTTCTCTTGACGCTATACAAAAGAATCTGGACGCACAGAAAAGCAGTATCGAACAGAAGCAGAAGAAGTCCAATGAAAAAAATGACGAACTTGCCAGAAAGATTCTGGAAGACCCTGAGTTCAAGGGAAAAGTAGAAAAAGTCATGAGCGATACATTCATTGGTAACAGTAATGAATGGGATCAGGAAAGTATGGATTTGTATAAATTTCTGGTCAGTCAAAGAATTGAGAAGTCATCTATCGGTTTTGAGATGTTGCAGTATGATATGTTGGTGAAGCAATGTGCCTATCAGTCAAAAATCATCAATGATTATCAGACCCGTGTCAGACAGATTCCCATTCCTGAAGACCCGAACTTACTCAATAAGTATAAAGACATGATTGAGGAAGAATACAAGAGAGCGTCTGAAATTGATGCTCAGTTTGATGAATTGGGCGAATTTATGGACAGTATGGACGAAAGGCTGAAGCAGATGGCAACGTCCAAAGGTAGTGTCAGACAAAGAAAAATGGTGGCAGAATCTGTGGATAACATTGTCGAACGGGCAAAGAAATTGCAGATGAAAGAAGCAGGTATCAACGACGACGGCAATCAGATGAACGCTTTGCGGAAAATCAAACTTCTTTCCGACACCGAAATTCAGAAGATAAAAGAAGAACAGCCCGAACCCGAAGTACATATTCATATAGAAACCAACCGAAATCGTCCGAGAAATACCAACTGATTAGGGTTGAAGGAGGAAATTAAGAATGTCAGTCAATGATAAGTTGCACGCAGCCAAGAAAAAGCTGGAAGCGTTAAAGAAAAATCATCGTTATAAAAAAGCCAACAAGGACAGAGCCATTCAGGCAGAACTTACTTATGAAATCACCAAATGTGCGGGAGATTTAGGGGTTTGCCAAAAAGATTTCAAATACACCATTGAAGAGCAGAGTTTTTATATCCGTAAGGGCAAGGCAGAAGGTTACGATGTCAAGGTACAGGAAATGCAGTTGGAAGATGCGGCAGTCGGTTATATGCTGGTAAAAGATGCCTTGTTTGCCTTGAAAAGTGTTTATTCCTATGACAGTATCGAACACGCATACAATTTATTGGATTCGGCAACCAATAAGATTACAGGAGAGAGGGCATTCCCGTTTTTCGGTACTTCAGCGAAGAAACCCAAGAGAGAAGAATATGGTTTTCTCAATTCTCAGGAAACATATGAAGCGAAAAAAGCGATGTTTCATAGTTTCAAGGATCGTCTTATTATGACGGGAGATATCGAAGCTTGTATAGAGGAAGCCAATCAAAATAAAAATCACATTGTCAGTGGTGATACCGAAAGTAATACATTCCCTCATGATATGAATGTTGCTCAGTTAAAAGCAGCAGCAGCCAGTATGTCAGACGATGTTAAGTTTGCGAACAAAAAGCAGTTACTGGAAACAGCCCGTTTTAATACCGGCGTACCGTCCGACGATTAAAGGAAGGTGAGGAAGTACATATGGCAACTTTTTATGAAAGTGATATGTCCAAATTAAATATAGAGTACAATTCCTATGTAGCACAAGCGAAGAATACCAACAGAAGAAATGGTTTTGTGCCGTCGAAAGAAGAATATAATTTTTATGTCAGTGCTGCAGAAGTAGCACATAAAATCAGTGACATGAATGTCCAGCAGAGAGCCGTATGCAGGCAATGGGCAGAACGGGCATCGATGTGCGAGAGAAAAGCTATGGAGTTGCTGAAAATACTGGCACCGAATTACGGTGCAGCGACGAATAATGTTGCGGCTGCATCGACAGTGGCAGAGGAAACAGCGACATCTGTTGTGAAAGGTTCCTCCTCATCACAGACCGTTACCAAAAAGGAAGAAACACAGGCACAGACTGCAGCAGGAAATGGATTTACCACCAGAAATGCCAGTGAAGATGTTTCTGCCGAAACCATCGCCAAGTGGTATCAGGAAAAGCCTAATCACGGATTTGAGGACATTGTCGGTATGGAAGACCTGAAAGCCGAGATTCAGTCAGAGATTCTGGACAATATTGGCTGGGAAGGTACAGACGAATTGCTACATATTTCCAAACTGAAATCCTTTTTGTTGTACGGACCTTTCGGTACAGGAAAAACATTCTTTATTGAGGCAATTGCCAAGGAGTTGATGGACAGAGGATTTAAGTTTATCAAACTCACAGGTTCTGATGTTCATGACAGTTATGTGGGTGTTGGGGAAAAGAAAGTCAAGACAGCTTTTCTGGAAGCCGTAGACAATGCTCCCTGTGTACTGTATTTTGACGAATTTGAAAATATGTGTGTGCGAAGAGACGGCAATGCTGAAGGACATGAAAAAAGACTGACCGTATCTTTTATGGAATCGTATAATATTATTGTCAATGCAGATAAACCGATTATTTTCCTTGCCGCAACGAACTATCCCGATAAAATCGAGAGTGCTATGCTTTCCCGAATTTTGTCATATGTTCTTGTTCCGCTCCCCTCAGAGGAAGTACGCTGTAAGTATTTCAATGATTTTCTGAAAAAGACAAAAATTCAATGTGATAATGATATCAATCCGGAAATGATGGCAGACGTTACCGATAATTACAGTTTCCGTGATTTGAAGAAAGTAACGGATAATCTGAAACTGACCATCAAAAAGGAAGCCCAGAAACAGTTTTCCATATATGATGATAAGGGAAAGATTCTTGCCAAAGAATCCGATGAAAATACGACAAAAGCCATTGCAGAGGGTAAGATTTTAATGACAAAGACTCTGTTTGATAATGTCAAAAATGCGTTCTCTCCCGAGAAGAAAGGGGATATTCTTGCTTCTCTGGAAGAATTTGAAAAGAAAATCTGATTAAGTATTATGGTACAGAACTGTTCCGTATATCCCGTTTTTTACAAAAATTTTGTGTGAATATTTGTTGCAGATTATTCCCACAAATATTTTCAGAATACATTTCCGTTTTTTCATGATTTGCGGATTTTCGGGAGTTGCGGGACAGTATCTGTTTTATGGTGTTGGAGTGAACGGAATGGGTGTAAATTTTTTTACGAAGAAAATGCGGGCGTGGATAAATAAAGTAGTTTTTCTTTCTTCTGACAGAAAAGCCGATGTGCTTGACAGACACAAGACAGAATTTGGTGTGTCCAAGGCAGACTATTCATTTGGTTGGAAAGATGTCATTGAAACAACGGTCAGCGAAATGAAAGTCAATGGTCTGTTGCTGACAGGTTCGCAGGGAAGCGGAAGACATACGGCAGCTGAAATTGCGGTCAATCTGCTTGCGGGAGAAGAATACGGTTACGAAGTTCTGTATTTATCGGGAAGCGATTTTGTTTTTAGTGAAGAAGATATTAACGCTGATGAACAGGAAAGACAGAACATTATCGAAAAAGAAGACTGGGATATTTTTACAGATGATATTGTCCATACATTTCTGGATAATTTGTTGAACGAGTTTTATAATGATGAAAGGCAGGACAATCTTTGTATTGTCATGGAAAATATCAGTACCAGTGATATGTCAGAGTTAGTCTATGAACGAATGGGAAATTATATCCGTATGTATGAAAACAACGATGAATTTCCTTCGTTGTTTGTTATCGTGATAGAATCTGATGAAAGAGTTGTCAGCAGTTCGTTAAGAAAGCGTTTGCGGCTGATGAAAATGTCATTACCCAACGCTTTGCAAAGAAAAAAGATGCTGATTAACAGGGGAACGGACAGTGTCACTGCAGAAGCGATTGCCAATTCTACCGAAAATTTCAATTATGAACAGATGAGAGATTTAGCAGAAAATATCGCTGTGTGGAAGGAATTAGAGGATATCAACAGTGAGTTTTATCAGAATTTTATTGCCACACAACTTCCTGAACCTGATTTTGCCGAAGAGAATCTTTTTTATGTACAAAAAGCCGAACTTTATGAAAAACTCGGACGTTTTCTGGATTTTGCTCCGCAGTTGATTGAAAGAATGGGACAAGTGTCCTATGTCGGTGTGCCGACGATGGTACAGCAGACAGGGGCTGTATCGGCTGAGGAACAGAAGCAAGAAAAAGACAAGGATAAACCTTTTGAAAGTGCTGAAGATTTTGAACGACAGAAAGCTTTATTGGAGAGCCGTTCGGAAGAAAGCAAGGCACGGATTGAAAAAGAATCAGAAACCATGCAGATTGGTGAACTGATGAAAGATGTTTTGGGAGAAGACAGAGTCAATGATATTTTCCGCAAAAGGGAAAGAAATTAGCACAAGTTATCATGTTGCCAATACGTCATAACCGTTTTTCGGACACCGAAAGAAAGGGGGGAGAGATGTGGAAGAAAAAATATGTTGTTCAAAGGAGGAATATATTCTGTTGTCCCGACAGGTGAATGACCTGAAAGAGCAACTTTGTGTTTTGACAAATGACTATGCGAAGTTACAACGTGAAATGGGTGATATGTATTATTCGGGTAAAACCATCGCCGAAAATCCTGAAGAAGCCGTTCGTTGTTATCAGAAGTCTGCTGAACTTGGAGATGCCGATGCACAGTGCAGTTTAGGTTATCTGTATTCCTGCGGTAAAGGTATTGTGCAGAATGATGCGGAAGCATTCAGATGGTACAAAAAATCTGCCGAACAGGGGTATGCAAGAGCACAGTTCAATCTGGGATATCTTTATGCCAATGGAAAAGGTGTTATGCAGAATGACGAAGAGGCGGTAAGATGGTACAGAAAATCCGCTGAACAGGGAGATGCAGGAGCTCAGTGCAATTTGGGTTATATGTACGAAAGAGGTCAGGGTATCACACATGACGACAAAGAAGCAGTAAAATGGTACAGAAAATCTGCCGAACAGGGATATGCAGAAGCACAGTTCAACTTAGGTTATATGTATTCTCATGGAAAAGGAGTTGAAGTAAACGGAAGAGAAGCGATTAACTGGTATAAAAAATCTGCGGGACAAGGATATGCAGAAGCACAGTTCAACTTAGGTTATCTTTATTTTTACGGAAAAGGTGTTGCACAGGACGATGAAGAAGCCGTTTACTGGTACAAGCAATCTGCCGAACAGGGATATGCTAAAGCGATGTTCAATTTAGGGTATATGTACGAGAGCGGAAAAGGAGTTTCACAAAGTTATGATGAAGCAGTCAGGTGGTACAGAAAATCTGCTGAACTGGACAATACAAAGGCACAGTTCAATCTGGGGCGTATGTACGAAAACGGACGTGGCGTTATGCAGGATTATGAGGAAGCTGTCCGATGGTATACAATATCTGCTGAGCAGGGAAATGACTCAGCACAATATACATTAGGATATCTGTATGAATATGGTAAATATGTTACGCAGAATTATGAGGAAGCCATAAAATGGTATAAAAAATCTGCGGGACAAGGATATGCAGAAG
>CACYBZ010000317.1 GCA_902772795.1 uncultured Ruminococcus sp.
AGTCTCCCCTGAAAGGGGAGATGTCAGCCAACGGCTGACAGAGGGGTAATAAAAATTAACTTAGTGCATATGGGGCAAAGCCCCTGACAGGATTGTTAAGGGCAACGCCCTTAACACAGAATTTTAAAGGGCAGTAGCCCTTTAACTCTCCAGATTTTGACAGTAAGTATTTTATTTTCAACCGCTCAGGTAGAAAAAGTTGACAAAATTTCTTGTGAAATAAAAGGTAAGAGTACGGAATGTCACCAGTGTCAGAAATTCCGTAGTATGACAAGTCGGCAACTCATGATTGAGTTGCCGACTTGTCAAGGTATGATTTTTTATCAGAATCATTTGTGCTGTCGTGGTATTTATGGTAATGCCGTTTCGGATTTTTCATTGCTTACATATCACAAAGCGGGCATTTACAGGAAAAACACAGATATTATAAATGGATTACGGTTGCGTTTTTAAAGAGTCCGAGGTATTCTTTTTTACAGCTCAGGAATATTATCTGATGACGTCTGGCACATTCTTCCAGCAGGGCGACAGACTGTAGTGTACGTTCTGCGTCCATATCGACCAGCGGGTCATCGAGGATAATGACTCCGCCACCGTCAGGAAAGAGGTGGTCAAGTACTGCCAGACGGAATGCCAGAGAAACCGTTTCTTTTGTACCTTCGGACAGCTTTTCAAAATCAAGCGGACGGTCACTGCTGTAAATCGTCATCTTGAGTCTGTCCATTTCAGGAAATTCCGTGGATACCTTTTCTTCAGAAATTATCTTCAGATAACGATTAAAGCTTTCTGCCAGTTCACTCATAGGTGTACTGTTCATTTCGTCTTTGCAGATACCAAAAATTCTACGGATATTTATCCAATGGTCAAGTAATTCTTTTTGTTCTTCAAATTTCCTTTTTGCTTCTTCAATGTTTTTTTCAAGGTCTGTGTCGGAAGAAACCACATCATTGTAATTTTTTTCTGCTTCGATTTTTTTTGGAAGAGCGTCATCAGAATATTGCTGTTGTTTTTTCTTGACTTCATCTTCCAGTCTGCGACAATATCGTTCGGGGTCAGATATTCCCAGATACTCCTCAGGAATTCCCGTGATAGCAGATAACTTGCCTTTTTCCGTTTCCAGTTCTTGTTTTTTGGCGTTGAGCTTTTCCTCCAGTTCAGGGATACTGCCGTAATCTTCTTCGTATTTTTCAATCTTGCCTTGTATTTGTGCGATATACAGCGACAGCTGATTATTCCGGCAGATTTTTCGGCTGTCCCGTTCAATTTCTTCTTTGGAACGTACAGTTGACGGAATTGCTGTTACGCTTGTCTTTAATCCGTCAAAGGAAAATGGTGAAGTGAGATTTTCAAGTTGTTTACGCAGTTCTTCTATCTTTGTGTTTGTCAGAACGATTTTTTGGGCAATGTCTTCCAGTTCCTGTACCGATTCCACACCATATTTACCAAAAATTTCCTGTAATATTTTTTCTTTGTTTCGGATATTGGTCTGATGAACGTCAATATCTATATTGCAGGGTATGAGTTGCAGTTCCATGACATCGGGAACAGTGAGTATTACCGCTTCCGAAACAGGTGTGCTGTTGTCAGTGATATCTATCCTTTGGCCTGTCAGTAATGACCTGACCTCTACCGTATGATTACCAGACATTTTTGTCAGGATATTCAGATTCATTCCACGAAGTTCATTTTCCAGTCTGATTTTCTCCTGAAAAGCCTTTTTTACTGTGCATATTTCCTCTTGTGACGGGCAAAGCCGGTGTGCGGTTTCACTGTTTTCATATTGTGTCAGACGGTCAAAAATTTCTTTTGCGGATTCGTAGGTATCAAGCAGACTGCGGTTTTCGGATTCCTTTTGTAATTTTTCTGCCTGTTCCAGTGTATGTTTCTGATCCTGCCAGTCTCTAAGATGAGCCTGCCATTTTTCTGCTGTCTGTGAGAAATTTTCGATATCTCTTTCTGTCCGTTTTTTATCAGAAAGCAACTGCGAAAATTCGTGGAATTTTTTCAGGGCATCATCAGCACACTGCAATTCTTTTTTACTTTCTGCACAGTTGTGCATTGCCTTTTCAAAAGTGTCTTTCAGCTTCAGAATGTCTCTTTGTTTTTCGAGTGCTTTATCCAGTGCATAATATGCATCAAGAATTGTGCCACGATCCTTTTTCCATTCTCCGCCACCGCTTCTTCGTTCTGGTCTTTGTTGTATACGTTCCCAGTGTTTACCCTCAATGGTCTTTATTTCCTCGTCGATAGCCTGTTCAATGACGCTCAGAGGTACTCCGCCACTTTCAGCAAATGCCTGTGAAATCACTGTGGCAATTTCCTGTTTGGTAGTTGTGTTTTTCTTGGCATTGAGTAATGTCTGTAAGGAAAAGCTTGCATTGCGTTGCGAGGAAAACAACATTTCGGCATAAACCCCTTCACTATAGACAAGTTCTTCTCTCAGTATTTTATTGATTTCGTCCTGATCACGCAACAGTGTGTCGTTGGGAAGACGTAAAGTACAGCGGGAATTTCTGCCCGAATCCCATTCTTTAGTCAGTTTGTACTCGCCGTTGGGTGTTTCAAAGGAAATTCTGCCGTCAATCGCATCGCCTGCTTTGCCGAACCTGTCAGCACTGGGAAAATACAGATCCAGAAAGTCTTTGTCTTTTCTTTTGTCAATGCGTGCGTTCTGAAAGAGTGTATGGAAAATCAGATTGACAAGTGTACTTTTACCGCTTTCATTTCTGCCGTAAACCATATTTATGCCGTTATTGAATTGTTGTTTCTGGTCTTTGAGTCCTGCGAACTGTTCGCAGGAAATAGATTTTATTCTCACTTTATTTACTCTCCTTTTTCAGTTTCCGCAACAAATCGTAAGCAAGCTGTACTTCTTTGGGATTGTCAATTAGTTTTTTGAGGAATTCTGCCGAAAAAGACGTTTCGGGAAATTCCTTGTCAATCATTTCTGTGGAAATACGTTCGCTGAGTTTATAGTCATCATAGGTACTTTCGATAAAGCGGGAGAGGACTTCTTCAAGAACGGCTGTTCTGTTTTCATATTCATCGGCGGTAACCGCCCCTGAAAGACGGATATCCACAACGCTTTGGCTGTCCCATACACTGAGTTCACGGTCAAGGATTTCTTTCATTCTGCCTTCCGTCAGTGTGATGTTCTTACGGTAAAAACGAAGATTTCCCGAACGGTATTTTCTGGCATATACGGTCTTGTCATCATCAATGCTGACGATAAAGCATATGCCTTCTGTATTGCAGGCAACATTGGTCTGTACATGCGTTCCCGCATTCAGAATTTTGTCGCAGGTGGTATATTCTTCTGTCAGATTGCGTGGAAACGGCACATGAGTATGACCAATCAGCCAGACATCAACAGGAATGTTTTCCAGTTCACGGCGTGTCATCAGAAAATAATTTCCTTCCTGGTCGATGGTTTCCCCCTCAACGGCACCGTGAGCAATGCCGATACGGAAAGTATTGTCAGGAACAATATTTTCTTCTTTTATCCAATCAAGATTATTTTTGCCCGCTTCGGAATGTTTTGCGGTACAAAGTGCGGGGTACAGTACGATTTCCTTGTTGTTTTCGGTAAGTGAGTAGGGACGGTATTTTGTCAACAGCATGATATTATCGGTCATGGATAGTTTATCTCTGACATTTTTCCAGAATGTTTCCTGTTCATCATAGTAATCATGGTTTCCGGGTAGAATAATTACCCTTCCGTTGAATTCCGACAAGGCAGAAAGTACGGCGGTAATATCTTTGTTGGCTATACTGGTATTTTCAAACAAATCTCCTGTAATAACGAACAAATCACAGTTTTCTTTGTTTGCTGTTTCGACCATCTGATTGAAAGCCTGAATCCTGCTTCTGACCAGTTCTTGTGAGTGCTCATAGCTGGCATATTTCAGCCCGATATGATTATCTCCTGTTACAAATATTTTTAACATTTCGACACTCCTTTGTATGGTATGGAAATATTCACAAAATCAATTATATGCTAAATGAAAAAAAAGTCAATAACAGTTAATAATGTAAACAAAGTTTTTGAATCAGCTCGTATAAAATGAAGAAGAAAAAATCGTTGTGAAGAAAACGAACTCCCCCTGTGATGTGTCGTGAAGAACACATCACAGGGGGAGTTTCGGCTTATCAAAGAGAAAATGTCAATGACAAATTTATAAGTTGGTATAGCCCATCAGACTTTCATCGACTTCTCTGGCACAGTCCCGACCGTCACGGATTGCCCTGACAACCAGCGACTGTCCCGAA
>CACYBZ010000318.1 GCA_902772795.1 uncultured Ruminococcus sp.
ATAGAGGAATAATAAGATTTCGTCAATAGATTTTTATATATTTATATATTTTTTTATACATTTATTTTAACTGTTTCTAAACCCATTCTTTTACGGTGACGGGTTTTGTATTGCCTACGTTGAAAATATGATGTTCAGGCAGTTGTGTCAGCAGTATTTCCATAAAACGGCATAAATCGGAAACATGAAAAAACTGTAATTTCATGTTTCCTTCCTGCGGAAGATAAAACGGGCGGTCATTTATGGCACAGTCAAAGACAAATACTTCACGGTAGAGGTTATTGTCAATACCGTACAAATAGGGCGGCCGCAATATATACGCCGACGGTACATGTTCCCGCAGATAATTTTCTGCTTTCAGTTTGTTGATACCATAATCTCTCCAGATAGTGTTATATCCGCATGGCTGATTTTCGGCAAAAGGCTGTTTGTTGGTTTCGGGATATACGGCACTGGAGCTGATAAAAATATAGTGGCTGAAACCAATCCCTGCGTTGAGCAGATTACGGATATGTTCTTCTGTATAGGCAGTGATATCCAGAATGGCATCGAAATATTTGCCGTACAGCTGTCCTGACAACTGATTTCTGTCACCGTTAATCAGTTGTACGCCGTCAACCTGAGAACGGCTGTTGCGGTTAAGTACGGACACGTCATGTCCTTTTCCGACAAAATATTTCGCTGTAAATTTACTGACAAATGTTGTTCCGCCGGTAACAAGTATTTTCATTGAAACACCTCCTGAATGTCATGACTGTTTTTCTGAACGGTAGATTTCCATATGAATCTGATGTTGCAGATACAGTGTATCACCGTCGTATTTTGTCAGGAAAGTTCGGAACGCTTTTTCAAACTCCGTGACCTGTTGTGCAGAAAGACTTGCCCCTATTCCACGACAGCTTTTTATCCTGCCGATCCACTGTTCTTTGGAGAAAGGTAATGTTGTCCGATAGGAATGTATGGTGTCAATCATAAACCTGTCTTCTGCCCAAAGGGGATAGCTGTAGTGGAACTTGTTAAAGCCGTAACCGTTCCAGTCAGGATTGTATTGCAACACAAACTGTTCCGTTTCTGCAATGACGGTATCCCGGCAGGGAAGCCAGTCCATGAAAATTTTACAGAACAGTCCGTTCGGTTTCAGTATACGGAAAATTTCCCGGCTTGCTTTTTCTGCATCGAAATATTGAAAACACTGTACCGCAGTGACGACATCGAAACTGTTGTCAGGAAATCCGGTGTTTTCTGCCGGACAGACTTTGAACTCAATATTGTCAAGCTGTTTTTCACGGATAAGTATTTTCCCGTAAGCAATCTGTTTTTCAGAAATATCCGTTGCGGTAAACTGTGCATGGGTGTAGGCAAGATTTATCGGTAATATTGCCGTACCACTTCCCAGGTCAAGAATTTTCTGTCCTGATTTTCCTATACCGAATGTAACCAACTTATCATACATACTTTTCGGATAGATATTGCGATAGGTAGCATAGTAAGCAGAAGTTCTGCCAAAATCAAAGGTTCTGCCGTTGTCAATGGTATCTTGTCGTATAGTAATCCCTCCTTGTATAAGGCTGTCAGCAGACTGAAGTTATATTTCGTCGCAGATACACAGTACATCTTCTGACAGGTGATACTGTCGGAGAAGTTCTGCAGTGAGATTGTACCAGCTGATACACTTGTCCAGAATAATGGCATCGCTGGAAATGACAGATTCACGTTGTTCGAGTATACGGTCAACATCATGAGTCACGATGATTTCCGTAGCAAAAGAATAAGCGGAAAAACATGCTCTTGTTTTCTGAGCCAGTCTGCCCGAGTTAGATACAGGAGCGTCAAAATAAACCACGGATTTTCGGATATGATGTTGTTCCAGTGCAGAGGCTATCATGTGTAAGGACGGTTCAGTTTTGTCAATTATGCGGTAGGTTCCCCGCAGACCTGCCAGATCCCTGACAGTAGTGTCCATACAGCGGAATATCGGCGATTTTGACAATGCCACTTCCAGTGTAATCACAATGTTGAAGCCGTCAATATAGACAACAGAATTTTCTGTGAGTTGTTGTTGCTGTTTCTGACGGCGTATGACAAGTTGTTTTTCGGGGGATACACTGCGTACAATGCAAAGCCGTTGCCGTTCGGAAAGCAGATAATGATTTCCCACAAATTCCGAAGCACTTTTCAGGGGATAGCCGTTATTGATAAGATAGCTTACATCACGGCAAGCCTGTCGCAGGGTAAGGAGTGCCTGTGGCGAAAAATTGATGGTATCTTCAGGAAAATATCCTCTTTTGACAGTTTTCATTGAGTTACTCCCATTTGACATATTCCAGTTCGATTTTGATAATTTTCTGTGCTTCCAGCGTTATCATCGTAATATGGTCGTTGATGCGGTATGACCTGCCTATCATTAAATTGACATCGGTGGTGTATTCAAAAAACTGATACGGTTCTGTGTAAAAAAGTTCGTCAACCGTGGTGTTGAAGTTGAGATTATCACCTATTTTGAAATAGAACGATTTTTTCTTGTCTTTGGCGACCTGATACAGTTTATCTACAATATTGTCATATTCCGTAACGCTGTCAAAGTTGGTAAGCAGTGCCCCTTCACGATTATAGAACGTGTCTTTTTCACTGGTGCATACGGGCAACGGCAGATTGAAAATCTGTGTCTTGTCGGAATCTGTTCCGCATAACTGATCCTCACTCATTTCAGTGAACGGTTTTGCTATACGGTGATCGGCTTCAATATAAGAGTCTGTGGTATTGAAATAAAAATACAGAATATTGTCACTTTCTTTCTTTCTGTCTTCGTTGTTCAATACCTGTTTTTCGTCCCATGTGGTATCCAGATGATACCACTCCCGATTAATATACACCATACACCATTGGTGTAGTTCGTTTTTACTGTAACCATTTACAGAGATACTTTGTATACCTACTTTCCGTAACATATACTGTGTGGTTTTGGTGTATCCTTCGCACACAGCCAGATGTTTGACGAGTACACCGTATATGGAAAATGCATAAGCATCGTCTTTGGTATTTTTGACTCCTGTAGCATAGGCACACTGTTCGATAATTTTGTCGTGAATGAGTTTTTCCCGCTCATATTCGTCCAGACCATCGGGAATATCTTTCAGAAATTTTTCTGTAGCTGTGTCAAGTTCTTTTTGCATGGCAGTAACTTCCTGCCGGCTGAACAGGGAATATAAGTGTACCATTGTGACTTTGTTTCCTGCAAAATAGCCGAATACGTTGGAAAGCCAGAAAATTTCAGGGTGGTCGCAGTTGAAAGCCTCAATCACGACTCTTATTCCGCCTTCTGTGAGATGTTCTTCTTTCATTTCGATTTTTTCAATGGCATAAAATCCGTCATTGCCCTTTTCGTTGCTGATTTTTCCGACAACTTCCAGAAAATTTTTATACAGTGTCCGCTGTGCTTCGGTTTGCAGGGCATAATAACCATAGCGTAACTCGGTCATATCATAAGGCGTTATCTTTTTTTCTGCTTCCGTGGGTGGAGCGGTGGGATATTCAGAGAAAGCTTCTGTCGATGATTCCGTATAAAATCCGACGATTTCATCGAATACACGCTGACAGCCTGTATTCATCAGCATCATGATGAAAGCCAGTGTCATGCTTAAAAGTTTTAAGGTTCTTTTAGCCATGGTATCCCCCCTGAAATTAATACTACACACTTTGATTATAGCATACAAAACAGCGTTTAACAATAATTATTTTGAACAGTTTTTCGGTTTGTCATGCAGTAAAGAGAGGACGTGTACAGAAAGGCATCTTTATCCGCAGTACCTTGTGGAATAGCATAAAAAAGCATATAACCGTCAGGATTTTCGGTTATATGCCTTTCTGTTTTGGTAATTGTCTGTATAGTTAATCGTATTCTTCCGTTTTGCTGAGTGTATCGGAAAATCCAGTGTAAGTGGGTTCTTCTGTGGGAACATCTGTTTCGATTTCTTCGTTGTGAGCAACGACTGCCGATTCCCCGAAGATAAATTTGGCAAGCTGTGTCCGCTGACTCTGGATATCTGTGATTTCCAGAACAGACTGCTGTTCGAACCAACTGTATTTATAGCCGTCACCTGTCGGTAAGCGGAATTCGCTGATACCATAGGACAAATACGTCGGAGCATTGGCTACCAGTGTGGTTATTTCGTCTTTCTTAAGATTGGTTGTAACCATAGGTCCGATTTCAGCAACAATCTTCACGATTTCCGCAAAGCTGGCTTTACGGAAACGGTTCATGAGTGTTCTCATCAGATTACGCTGTCTTGATGTTCTGTCAAAGTCATCGCCGGAAACAACAAATTCAGGGTGTTCTTCTTCCTGATAACCTCTGTTTCGTGCATACCACAATGCCTGTCTGCCGTTGAGGTGAACAAGACCGGGTTCTGCCTGTATCTCATAACGTTCGGGTGACTGATTGTTGATATACGTCTGCCAGTTGATATAATCAATTTCATCTTGCGTCAGCTTGATATCCACACCGCCCAGAGCATCAATAATGCCCTTGAAACTCTGGAAATTAATAATCGCATAACGGTCGATATCCACACCAAAATTGGCTTCAATCGTCTGTACCGAAAGATTTGCACCGCCAAGACGATAAGCAGCGTTGAGCTTGTCCATACCGTGAGAATTTCCCGCATCGTCCGTATAGGGGATATTTACCAACATATCTCTCATA
>CACYBZ010000319.1 GCA_902772795.1 uncultured Ruminococcus sp.
AAACTTGTTCCTCCTTCACCGCTGAAAATTCATTATTTCAACCACAACAACTGGATGTCACCGCATATTTACGTGTATGACGAACGTGGCGGTTCGGCACGTCCTCTCACAGGACAATGGCCGGGCGATGTCATGCAGGTAGAAGGCAACGAAGGCTGGTGGACATATCATGAAATTGATATTGACGAAGCTCAGGTCATGTTTGGTGACGGCATTTTCGGACAGGACCCCGGAGCAAGTCACCCCGGGTACAGGGTTTCGGGAGAAGTCTGGATTCAGAATCAGAAAGTATTTTTCAATTCAAAAGTAGTCGTCAGCCACGTTGACACACAAGGCAAAAAACTGACAGATGATATCGTAATTGAGGGACGTGGCAAATGTAATGAAGATACGTATATTGCCGTTCCCAAACACGAACTTGGCAAAGTACTCAATACTATCGGAGAAGTTTCGGGAGCATGGAGTACCACAGTGGAAAATGTCATATTTGTTTACGATACCAAATACAAAAAAGATGACCAGTAAAAGGCAATCCTGAAACAATTCCGTTTCAGGATTAAACCGTGTGATGTATTGACAGAATTCATCTTGCTGTTGTCATTTTGAATCCATCGAAAAAAATAACTTTGTACTGCAATCGCAGAAAAACGGAACAGTTAACCGAATAGATAACTGTTCCGTTATATTTTTGTGCTATCATGATATGTCAGCCTCTGAACTTTGCAAAAATCTCACCCAGACTTTTATGGTTCGTCTGCTGAAACTGCCTCAAAAAAGAACGTCCTTAAAACAGACAAGCGGACAATTGTTGTCATAATCCCAGCTGTGATATGCACCGCCGTCACAAAAATGCCGTGACGGACAATCTTTACATCTTGTGTTTTTCTCTGCCAGCGAAGTGCGGAACAACTGAAAACGATTATACCATACGTCCGTAAAATCATCTTTGAAAATATTGCCCTGTATGGTTTCCTTACGTCTTTCGATGTCCAGACACGCCCCGATATCTCCGTTTGCCATAACGCTTGCCACATAGATTCCCGCATTGCAAAGGAAATACCAGTCACGGACTTCTCTTTCATAATCCATTCCCAGATAATGCTGACAACCATAGGTAACAGGATAACCTTCCTGACGTTTCTTTCGGATAAAGTCAAACAGATAGCGGTAATCATCATTGTCCAGGGTATAGCCGTCCAGCGTGAGAGCTCTGCCGATGGGTTCAATGTTAATCACACGCCAGGAGTCCACATCTAAATCATACATCAGGGCAAACAAATCTTCCAGTTCACCGATATTTTTCTTTGTGACAACGGTTGTCACCTGAACGGTCTGAAAATTACGTTGCAAAAGATTGCGGATTCCTGCAATACTTTTCTGAAATCCGCCTTTACTTCTGCGGAAATCGTCATGTGTCTCCTCCAGTCCGTCAATACTGACCGATATCGTTTTCATACCGACATTTTCCAGTCGTTCTGCCACCTGCGGAGTAATCAATGTACCGTTGCTTGTCATTCCCCAGGCAAATCCCAGACGGTTGGCATAATCCAGAATATCAAAAAAATCTTCACGCAACAACGGCTCACCGCCTGTTACACACAACATGGGCAAAGTGGGAAAATCATGCTTGATTTTGTCCAGAAAAACAAAATACTGTTCTTTCGTCATTTCTTCCGTACAGACATCTCCGCAACTGCTTCCGCAATGCCGACAACGTTCATTGCAACGCAATGTCAGCTCCAGAAACAGATATTTCAATATAGGTTCTTTCCAGAGTTTCTGCCTGTACTGTCGCAACAGTTCCAGATGATTCCGTTTGATTTCTTCTGACATAATGCCACCTCACTCAAACCATGACGGAGGCCCGTATACCGCTACCGGCATATTGTCTGTCGGGTCAAAATAATTTTCATCGTCTGTGGCATCTTCCGTATAAGTCTGTTCTTCGGTGGGTGCTTCCGTTGCTTCTTCCGTAGGAACAATTTCCGTCACGGTTTCTGTCGATTCTGCTTCGGTCGG
>CACYBZ010000320.1 GCA_902772795.1 uncultured Ruminococcus sp.
GGGTGACATTCTCCGTCCGGGTGCAAGTTTCAGCTATGTTTCGGGAGAGGCAAATGTGACTTTGTTGGCATCGAGGCATGCAAATTCTTCAAACGAAATCCATACAACAGACACGGCACTGTTGACAAGTGGTTACTACAGTGCGAATGTTTCGGTTGAAAGTAATAATAGCAGGATATATCGTCATGCCGTCACAACAGACGGAAAAGGAAACTGGTATACACCTTACTATCCCATTGATGAAAACGGCAACAGCGGAAACGCTTGGGAAGTACTTTCGGCAACAGTTGAAGATGGCGTATCTACCATAGTTCTGCAAGGCACAAACTATCCGATAGACCACACCTATACGGTAAGATGGTGTGACGAAAACGGAAATCAGCTCTATGCCGAAAATTTTGGAGAAGAAAGCACACCCTCTTATACAGGTTCTCCACTTACCAAAGCAGAAGATGAAACTTACCGTTATACACTTTACTGGACAAACGGTGTAAATGAGTATGCAGATGGTAAGTTGCCGATGATGACAAAAAATATCACTTATACAGCATTTTTCAAGGCTGTATCCAGACTGGAAGGCAAAATATACACGGTAGGTCAGACAATCGATTTCGGAGAGTTGACCTATATGTTCAACAACAGTAGCAGTACAGTGGCATTGAGTGGAGAACAGCAGTATAGTGGTGCTGTTTATAGTATAAAAGGAAACAGCTATGCAGTAACATTAGGAACACAAACTATGACCGTCAGAAATCAGATGACAAATTTTGGTTCAACCCCTGAGATAACCTTTGTCAGCGGTGATGGTTGTTCTGCGACAACTGCCTATCAGATGGTTTGTGTGGGAGATGTTTTTGATGGTGCAATTTATACCAGTGGCGACTATATCAATTTTGGTGAAACAGGCATAACTATTGGCAATCAGACCTTAACGGGAGCAGTAGGGATAACCGCTATCCATTATGACGCTGATACATCAGAATGTACACTTTCAATGTCAAACGGAATGACACTTCCTGTAACAGTAAAGAATGCTACCAACGAAATTCAGAATGTGAGAATATTATGGGACACCCCGAATACTTACCACTTTGAAGCAGTGACCGAAAGCGATACAGCCATAAAAGTTGGTGATATTTACTATAATGGCGATACTATCAATTTCGGTAATGACTGTTATGTAAAGACAGATGTAGGAACATATCATGAAAAGGGCAATCTTGCGTTAACTGTCGGTACTTTGGACAGACGCAGATTTAGAATTCCTTTTTATTTTTACACGGCTGATAATGGTTATGATTATCAGATTAATGTGAAATTTGCCTTATCGCAATATACTACGCTGAATAAAAAGACACTTGGTTTATATGTATCAGCTGGAACAGGCACAGAAGACGACCCCTTTATATTGGAACTGACTTATGATACAGTTGTATGGAAAAATTATGACGGCACGGTGCTGGAGATTGACAATAAAGTTGAGGAAAATACCGTTGTTTCCTATGATGGCAATGTACCGACAAAAGAAAGTACAGAGATAGCCGATTTTACTTTTATAGGCTGGACTGACGGAGGTAAAACGACTTATACAGCCGATACCTTACCGCCTTTTACAAGTAGTGTGAACTATACCGCAAAATACAGCTATACCTTAAAACAATGTACTGTAATATGGAAAAATGAGGACGGTACAGTTCTTAAAACAGACGAAAATGTAATAAAAGGCACAATCCCTGCTTATGATGGTGTAACACCTGCAAAAGCAGATTATGCAGAATACCGCTATATATTCAGTGGCTGGACTGACGGAACAACTAATTATTCTGTTGAAGACACACTTCCCATAGCGACAGAAGATGTTACCTATACAGCAACATTTACCACAGCTTCAAGATTTGAAGAAACCGTTGATGAAAAATCTCCTACTTGTGTAGAGGACGGCAACATTGCGTATTTTGTTGGTCATGACGGAAAATATTATACACTTGTTGACGGAGAATATACAGAAGTTTCCGCACAAGATGTTGTCATTCCTGCAACAGGTATTCATACC
>CACYBZ010000321.1 GCA_902772795.1 uncultured Ruminococcus sp.
GGGTGGGGTCAAGGGGCAACGCCCCTTGGCAGGATTTTCAAGGGTGCAACCCTTGAATCAGGATTTTTAAGGGCGAAGCCCTTAAACCGTTCAACATCAAAAAAATGCTGACTGTGTATGATGACAGTCAGCATTTTATGCTATATCTGGCTTTTAATTCTGTTCAGTGCTCCCTTTTCGATTCTTGATACCTGTGCCTGACTGATTCCTATCTCCTGTGCGACTTCCATCTGTGTCTTTCCTTTGAAAAACCGCAACAGCAACACATTCTTTTCCCTGGGGGAAAGATTCGCCATCGCTTCCTTGAAAGAAAGTTCTTCTACCCAGCTTTTTTCGTCATCATTATCTCCTACCTGATCCATGACATATATCGTATCATTGCCGTCTGAAAATACAGGTTCATACAACGATACAGGGTCAACTATCGCTTCCAGCGACAAAACAACATTCTCTTTCGGAATATTGAGTACCTTGGCAATTTCTTCGACAGTCGGTTCACGGTTGGTTTTCGCCATGATTTCTTCCTTTACCTGCATCGCACGATAGGCGGTATCTCTCATACTCCTGCTTACCCTGACACTGTTGTTATCACGCAAAAAACGCTTGAGTTCCCCGATAATCATGGGTACACCGTATGTCGAAAATTTTACCCCCACCGAAATATCAAAATTATCTATCGCCTTTATCAGTCCGATACAACCTACCTGAAACAAATCGTCAGGACTTTCTCCACGGTTATTGAAACGTTGTACTACACTCAGTACTAACCGTAAATTTCCGTTTATCATCTCATTGCGGGCTTTCAGACGTTCCTGTGGTGAACCGTTGTGCATAATTGTCAACAACCGTGTCTTTTCGTCTTCCGTCAGTATTTTCAGCTTTGCCGTATTGACTCCGCAGATTTCTACTTTGCTGTATTGCATAAGAATACCTCCCGTCTTATTGACGTTAGTATTCCCGTTATCATGGAATTCTATTCACCACAGCAATATCGGACAGACAATAACAAATTTGTTTTGAATTTCCTCTCAGGGAAATTGCCAAATAAATTGACTATACGACAAAAAAGCGGTAAAATAATGAAAGTCAAAAATTATGATAATGTATGGAGGATTTGTCATGTTCAAAAAAATAATGGCTCTGCTGATTGTGGGAAGCATCGCTGTTTTTTCGCTGACAGCGTGCCGTATGCCGAATTCTGTTGACGAAGTAAAAACCGTTATCAAAAATGAAGTGACGGACTATCCTGTCAAATGCGGTCATATGGTCATCGAACAGTCACCGCAGAAAGTGGTTGTCCTTGATGACAATATTGCCGATATTCTCATTGCCTGCGGGTATGCCGACAAGATTACCGCAAAATCTTCCGAATGTACCCAGAAAGAATTACAGAATATCGATGTCTGTGGCAGTAACCATAAACCTGAAGTAAAAAACGTCAATAAACTTAATGCGGATATTGTCTTTGTGTCACCCGATATTGACGCAAAACTGTACAAGGATTTACAGAACAACAACAAAATCGTTCTGAAAATGACGGTGGCTGACTCCCTGAAAGAATTTGAAATGCTGTATACCAATCTCTGTAAAATTATGGACGGCAATATCAAAGGAATCACTGTCGGAAAGCAAAAGTCGCAGAAAGTACTTGACGACCTGAAAAAAGCTGAAAGTAATGCGATTGTCAAAGGCTGTTTTCTCTACGGTCTGGACGGAAAAAGTGCCGTAACAAGCGATATGTACCAGAATGATATTTTATCATTGGCCGGTATACAGAACATCGCCGGAGAATCGGATATACAGGGCAATCTGGATATGACAAAAATTATTTCCGCTGACAAACAGGAAGGATTTGCTTTCTATATTTTCTGTGCCAACGGCATGGGAACGAAAATTCTTTCTGACAAAACATTGAAAACAACCAATGCCGTTATCAAGAACAGAGTTATTGAAGTTCCTGACGAATATCTGACACGGCAGGGAAATACGGCTGTCAAAGGTGTGCAGTATCTGATTTCCGCCATTAAAAGTCAGAACAGTACCGCAAGCGGTGCGGATATCTCGGCTGACTATAACATCACACTCTATGACGGTATTCTCTATACCATCGGTGCAGAAGACGGCTATGTCCTTGCCATTCAGAAAAGACTGGACGATTTAGGGTATCTCTCCATCAATCAGACGGGCTATTTCGGAGAATCTACCGCCGAAGCTCTCAAACTTTTCCAGAACAACAACGAAACAGAACGCCGTGACGGTGTCGCCGACCAGAATACGCTGGAAAAACTGTTTTCCACTTCTGCTTTTGCCAATTCCAGAAAAGTAACGAAGAACGTCTTACCGCAGAATCCCACCGAAACAGAAACTTTTGCTTCTGTTTCGGCAAATTGACATTTTTATCGTAGAGGTGACTATGCAAAAAAAAGTTTCTTTCAATTACATTGAAAAAGATAAAACAGATATCATTAAAGGTATTGCCATTATTTTTATGCTGATACACCATTTTTTTACTTATCCTGCATGGTTCGTCCATCAGTATGAGTATCTTCACGGCAATTGGTCTGATATCCTGCGTGAACCGTTTAAAATCTGTGTCTGTGTCTTTGCCTTTCTTACAGGATATTTCTATGTCTATGCCAGACAACAGAATTATCGCTATTCCTTACGGAAAATTACCGACCTCTGGATAAATTACTTTGTTGTTTTTCTGATATTGTATATCATTGCCGTTGCTTTTGGTTGTTTTCCGTTGACGTTCAAAAGTTTCCTCCTGGAAAGCTTTTCGGTAGAAAATCAGATTGTAAATCTGGCATGGTATGTCAAACTCTATCTGATAGCTATGCTGATACTTCCTTTATATGTCCTTATTGCCAGAAAACATATTCTGATTGCGTTTCTGAGTGGTCTGTTGCTGCCAGCCCTCGCCCTGAGAACTTATAATGCCCTGAACTTGTTTCCTGATTCGTATATTACTTTATATATCCGTTCTTGTTCATGGCTTTTCCTTTTCGCTACAGGGTTTATCTTTGCACAATATGAACTTTTCACTAAGTGGTTTGACCCTGTATTCAAACATCGTATCAATAATAAATTTTTGCTGTTTATCATCAATCTTACTTTGGTACTGATTGCCTTTTTCGGCAGATATGTCATGCCGTTTCTGCCTTATCTCACTCGTTTTTCTATGGACTTTGTCTATGCTCCGTTTTTTGTTTATGGCATTGTCAATATTGTCGGTCTTGTTCCCCACTATCAGAAACTGTTGAAACCACTGTCTGTTCTCGGAAAATATTCACTGATAATCTGGTTCGTTCACTCTGTATTTTACAACGTCAGTAAGTCCTATACGCAACCGCTGTTGTATATATCCGCCAATCCCGTAATTGTGATGTTATGGGGAACACTCTTATGTCTGGCTGTTGCTTTCTTGCTGGACTTCCCTGTCAAAGCACTTATCAGACTGAAAAACAAGTGGCTCTTCAGAAATAAATCCTAACTTGATAAGACATCATTCATTCTGCCACCCGATAACAAAAAAATTCTGCATAACGGCAAAGGAAGTAAAAAATTATGGCTTGGTTTTTCACAGATAGCCCCATAAACGGGGAATTCCACACGATTACGGGAGAAAATGCACGGCATATTGAAAAATCCCTCCGTATGAAAAACGGGGAAACACTCACGCTGGTCGATAACGAACGTACTCAATATGAATGTCATATTGACAGCATTTTCCCCGACAACGTAACGGTAAAAATAGATGAGCGTTTTCCTTGTCAGAATGAACCGAACGTCAATGTAACCCTCTATCAGGCTTTGCCCAAAGGGGAAAAAATGGACTTCATCGTACAGAAAGCGGTGGAACTCGGAGTAACGGAAATTGTTCCTGTGATTTCGGCAAGGTGCATTTCCCGACCTGATACAAAGTCACTCGCCAGAAAAACAGAACGCTGGAATAAAATCGCCTTACAGTCTGCCCAGCAGTCCAGACGGGGAATTATTCCCTGTGTCCGCCCGACAGTGACGTTTTCGCAGGCGGTGGAAACGCTTTCCGAAAAGGACTGCAATATTATTTTCTATGAATGTGGCGGAAAACGCACAGGCGAAATTCTCCCTCCCGATGTTGAGAAAATCAACATATTTATCGGGTCGGAAGGCGGATTTGAAGAAAAGGAAGTCAGTCAGGTCATCGCCAGGGGCGGTACACCCGCAACGCTCGGCAGGCGGGTGTTGCGTTGCGAAACAGCTCCGCTTTGTGCTGTTTCGATTATCATGTATCTTACTGACAACGCCTAGTGAGGGGCTTTGTTTTTGAACCCCACAAAATTTTGAAAAAGTTTGACAAAACTTTTCATGTGAATTTGCCATAGCAAATTTGCAGAAAAAACAACGTCGTAAAAATAAACATTCGAGGAGAGTTAACCATGATAGGAATTATCGGTGCATTGGATATAGAAATACTGGGTATAAAGGGTCTTATGACGGATATTGAAGAAAAAACTGTCAGCAAGATTACTTTCTACAAAGGAAAAATCAACGGTAAAGACTGTGTGCTTGCACAGTGCGGTGTCGGAAAAGTCAATTCGGCAATGTGTGCACAGACGATGATTTTACTCTACCGTCCGTCACAGATTATCAATACAGGTGTCGCAGGTGCAGTGGATAACAGATTACATATCGGCGACATTGTGGTTTCGGAAACGGTGGTGCAACACGACAACAGAAATGTTCTTGATGAGGGTCAGGAAAGCTTTATGGATTTTCCCCGTGGACTGATTCAGTTCAGCGACGAACTGATTACGGAAATTCATGCGGACAAAGTACTCACACAAACCCTGCTTGAGGAATGTCAGAAAGATTTACCGAATGTCAATGTCTATTACGGTGTTATCGCCTCGGGCGACCAGTTTATTTCGGGAAAAACAGCAAGGCTGGATATCGGCACGACGTTTCATGCTTTATGCTGTGAAATGGAAGGAGCTTCCATCGGTCAGGTCTGTTACCGCAACAATGTACCATTTGCCGTTGTGCGGGCTATTTCCGACACGATTGATGACAATGACTATATGGATTTTGAAAAATTCAAATATATGGCGGCTGACGAAATGTTGAAAGTACTGAAAGCATTTTTCGATTAAAGAATAATCTCGATATTAAGGGGACGCATTGATGAAAAGAGTACTTTCCGTACAAGATATTACCTGTGTGGGAAAATGTTCGCTGACAGTGGCTTTACCTGTCATTTCCGCTATGGGTGTGGAACTTTCTGTGATTCCGACAGCGTTGTTGTCCTGCCATACGGCATTTTCTGATTTCACGTTCTGCGATTTGTCCGACCAGATAACCCCCATCACCGAAATGCTTAAATGTCAGCATATCGGCTTTGATGCGGTCTATACGGGATATCTCGGGTCTGTCAAGCAGATTGAACTGGTGAAAAAAATAGCTGATGACTTCCGAACAGAAAAAAACTGTATTGTTGTCGACCCTGCCATGGCAGATTTTGGCAGACTTTACAAAGGATTCAATCAGCCGTTCGCCGACTGCATGGCGGAACTGTGTACAAAAGCGGATATCATTCTGCCGAATATCACAGAGGCATGTTATCTGCTGAATATACCGTACATCGGCGAAAATTATACCAGAAGTGACATTCAGCAGATACTGATAAAATTAAGTGAACAGGGTTGTCCGTACTGCGTACTGACAGGGGTGAGTTTTTCACAGGATACCCTCGGTATTATGGCATATGACCGCCTGAATCATCGCTTTTTTGAATACTATTCGGAAAAACTGCCGGAAAGTTTTCACGGTACGGGTGATGTCTTTGCTTCGGCTTTCGTTGGAGCGTTGATGCGGGATATTTCCAGAGAAAACGCTCTGCAGATTGCCGTTGATTTCACTCTGGATTGTATCAGAGCAACACTTGACAACCCCCATTCCCGTTGGTACGGTGTCGATTTTGAAACGGCTTTGCCCGATTTAATCAGACGTATCCGAAAAATTTCCACCTGAGCGGTTGGTATGATTTTCTGAAATACATAAAAATAAAAAAACAACCTGTAGCTATGACAATTAAAAGTTTTGTCCACTTTTTCAAAAGTGGTGGGGTCAAGGGGCAACGCCCCTTATGGGATTTTTAAGGGCAAAGCCCTTAAACTAAAATAAGGAGGAGTGTATTATGAAATCTTTTTTCTCGGTGATGTGGCTTTACCGCCCTGTATGATTGGCACATGGGCATGGGGTAAAGGAGCCAACGGGTCAGATATCGTCTTTGGCAAATCGTATGACAAAACCGCTTTGCAGGAAACATTCACCAAAGCTGTCGAAAACGGCTTTACGTTCTGGGATACCGCCGAAGTATACGGTATGGGCAGTTCGGAAAAATTACTCGGTGAGTTTTTGCAGAATGTGAACAACGTCTGTATTTCCACCAAATATTTTCCCAAAAAGAAATATAAAAACGGTCTGATAGAAAAACCCCTCTCTGCCAGCATGGAACGTCTGGGCAGGGAAATTCCTGACATCTACTGGTTACATTCCTCGAAAAACTTTACCGAAAATGTCAGGGAAATGGCAACCCTGAAAAAAAACGGTAAAATAAAATGTATCGGGGTATCCAATTTCACCCTCCCTGAACTGAAAGCCACTCACGATATCCTGAAAAGAGAAGGTCTGAAACTCGATGCCGCTCAGAACCATTTCAGTCTGCTGAGTATGACAAAACAACAGAAAAGTATTATTGAATGGTGTCATAAAAATGATGTGGTCTATTTCGCTTATATGGTACTCGAACAGGGGGCTCTGACAGGGCATTACGATGAAAAACATCATTTTCCGCTTCTGTCCATGAGAAATTTCACGTTCGGTAAAGACAAATTCAGAAAAATCGCTCCCCTGCTGGACTATATGAAAGAACTGGCTGAACAATATAATGTCGATACTTCACAGATTCCCGTTATGTGGGCAATCGGAAAGGGTGTCGTGCCCATTGTCGGACTGACAAAGCCCGAACACGCTCTACGGCTGAGTGAAAGTGTCAGAAAAGAAATCAAAGTGTCCGAAATTGATACGCTGGATAAAATCGCTGTCAATACGGGCGTAATCATCAAGTGCAACTGGGAACCCTGAAATCAATCACAACGGAGTAATCACAATGACAGAAACTATCTTTGACGTTCATGCCCACTACGATGACCCTAAATTTGATAATGACCGTGACGAAATTCTTTCTTCCCTGCCACAACATCATGTATCGTATGTCATCAATGCGGGAACAAATATCGCTACCTCTCAGACGACTGTTGACTATTGCCAACGCTATGACTTTATGTATGGTGCGGTCGGTATCCACCCCGAAGACGCTGACAATTTACCTGAAAATTATCTCTCTGTAATTGAACAGATGACTCAGCAGAAAAAAATAGTCGCTGTCGGGGAAATCGGACTTGACTATTACTGGGATAACGTGCCCAGGGATATCCAGAAAAAAATCTTTATTGAACAGCTTCTGCTTGCCGAAAAACGTCATATGCCCGTTATCATTCATGACCGTGACGCTCACGGAGATACCATGGACATTCTGCGACAGTACAGACCTCAGGGAATTATGCACTGCTTTTCGGGCAGTGTGGAAATGTGCAGGGAAATTGTCAGACTGGGAATGTCTGTCAGTCTTGGCGGTGTGGTGACGTTCAAAAATGCCCGTCACAGTGTAGAAGTCGCCAAATATATTCCCCTTGAAAGACTTATGCTGGAAACAGATGCCCCTTACCTCTCCCCTGTGCCGTTTCGTGGAAAACGGTGCGATTCTTCCATGATTCGCTTCACCGCTGAGAAAATTGCTGAAATCAAGGAAATGCCGACCGATGATTTGTTACGCATAACCAGAGAAAATGCCATGAAAATGTTTGGTATACCAAAATGAAAACGGTTTCTTTCAATATTCTGCTGTGGCTGACTGTCCTTATCACAGCTTTTCAGAACGCTTGTTGTCACTGTCTGGCAGTCAATGCTGTTCCCCCCGAAATTGTCGTTGACCGACAAATTCAGACAGGAAAATCCGTTACCGCACAGCTACGCCTGAACGGTTCTTTATCCGCCAATGTGCTTGTGACAGAAATATCCTGCGATGACGGTCTGACTATTACGGATTGTCTTGTCTGTAACGGTGTCAGCGGAAAAATTGTTACCTCCCAAAATAACAATCAGGTAAATATCACGCTGATAGGAACAGAGGGATATCCGATTGATAAGGAAAAAAGTCTTGTCGATATCCGTCTGAAAGCGGTTTCCGATACGGCAATAACCAGCGGTATATCTGTTTTTCTGATAGACGGCACTGACACTGACGACAAACAAATTTCTCCCTGCAAACAACATTACGACATCGAAATTGTTCGGAAAGCAACGGTTTCAGGTACGGCAGTCGGCAATGCCGTATCGCTTTCTGACAACGGACAATCCCCGTCCAAACGGAAAACAGTCAGTCAACAGAAAAATTCCCCTGTTCCCACCGCCCCTCTCTCCCAAAAAACGGAAACTTTTACCGAAATACAACTTCCCACTGACAGTCAGGAAATTCCCCTTACTGTTCATCATGATGATACTACCTTATTCATCACAGGCGGATTATGCTGTCTGGGAATAGTTATTGTCATTTTTATCAGCTATCACGCAGGTAAAAGACAACACACAAAAACACATACGTCACAAACCTGAGAAAGGAATATCTATGAATTTCATTACACTTTCCAAACAATCAAAACAGAATACCTTTGACCTTATGTTTTCTGTTTTTGCCCGACACCCGTTTTTGCTGTCTTTCTTAATGACATTTGTCAGTTGCGGTATTTTCATGTACAACGGTGACAAGGAACTCTCTTCATTTTCCCTTTTTTTCCTGTTTATCTTCTACGTTCTGTTTTCTGTAATAACCGTATTTTTTGTTGCCCGAAAATATTTCAACAACGATTCCATCACACAATATTCTGTTCTGACTATCATGATTACTCTGGGGTTAATCGTTGTTTTTTCGTGTGCAGGCATAGAACACAATATTATCGCTGTATTTCTGTTTGCTCTGATTCTGTCGGCGGTGTTCATTGTTGCCCTGATAAAACAGCAGAATCTGACTGTCAGATATCTTTCTGCGGTCATTATTTTTTTAGGCTTCGCTCTGAGACTGACTTATATCCTCTATACCACCATCTATGAACGTCAGCACGATAATTATTTTCTCGGCAAGACGGGGGGACATCTGGGCTATATCACCAATTTCTGGAATAACCTGTTTTCTCTCCCTCAGGAAAATATTATAGATATCTCTCAGTATTATCACCCTCCCCTGCACCATTTTACTGTCGGACTGTTTCTGAATTTTCTCAGATGGCTGGGCTTTGAACAGCTTGAAAGTATCGGTGAATGTATTCAGTACCTTACCATGTTCTATTCTACTGTATGTATGATACTTTTCTATAAAATTCTCCGCTTTTTCAAAACTGACGGTCTGCCACTTTTACTCAGTCTTTCGGTTATTGCTTTTCACCCCACAATGCTGATTCTAAGCGGTAGCGTCAACAATGATATGCTTTCCATTATGCTTATGCTCGGTGCTGTCTGGAATACCCTCCTCTACTACCGAAATGCTACTGTCGGCAATATCCTGAAAATTGCTTTCTGTGTCGGTCTTGCCATGATGAGTAAAATGTCAGGCTGGCTTGTTGCCCCTGCCATTGCCTTTATCTTCATTGTTGTCATGGTTCGTCAGAAAGACAAAAGGATTTCTCTTATCAAACAATGGATTGCGTTCGGTGTTGTCTGTGTTCCGCTCGGTCTGTGGTGGAGTGTGCGTTGCTTTTTCAAGTATGATATGCCGTTCGGCTATGTCATGCGGTTTAAAAATACCATTGCCATGTTTCTCGGTGACAAGTATACTGTGTGGGAAAGACTGACCGATTTCCGTTCTTTTCAGTTTGAAAGCGTCTATGACCAGTATGTCTGGTATCACTGCCCTTACTATGAATATAATCCTACTATCGCACTGTTTAAAACCTCCATGTTTGATGAGGCTCAGTATGGCGATGAATTACAGTTCTGGGCTGTGGGGCTGTTCTGGATAAATGTTGCTCTGGCAATACTCGCTCTTGTTGCCATGGTTTACCTCCTTATTGACAGGAAATCCTGCGTTGACAGAACTCTGAAAATCTTTTTACTGCTGTTGTATACCGTTTCCACCGCTTCCTATTATATATTCTGTCTGAAATACCCCTTTACCTGCACCATGAATATCCGCTATACGATGATGTCTGTCTTTACGGGTGTGCTGTTTCTTGCTCTGGTGTTGCAGTCCTTTAAAAATACTGCCTCTCTTCCTCGGAAAATTATCTGCCTGACAACCTATGCCGTTATTGTGACGTTCTGTATCTTTTCCGTTGTGACTTATCTCAAAATCGGCTATATCCCTGCCGTCTATGACGGGGTTGTCTTACAATAATATCCCTTTTTTCCTGAAAGGAGTCCTGACAATGAAACAACCGCTGGCTCAGAGAATCCGACCCAAATCTCTCGATGATATTGTGGGACAACAACATCTGCTCGGAAAAAACAAACCACTACGCAATATCATTGAACATTGTGATGATATTCCCAATATGATATTCTATGGTTCGTCAGGCGTGGGAAAAAGTACTGTTGCTTCTTTCATTGCCGAAAAAACCAACAAACTTCTGCGGAAACTCAACGGTACAACCGCTTCCACTGCCGATATCAAAGCGATTGTCGGCGAACTGGATACGTTCAGCGGTATGAACGGCATTCTGCTGTATCTTGACGAAATCCAGTACTTCAACAAAAAACAGCAACAGACTTTACTTGAATTTCTGGAGGACGGACGTATTACCCTGATAGCATCTACCACAGAAAATCCGTATTTTTATGTGTATAATGCCATTCTCAGCCGTTGTACGGTGTTTGAGTTCAAAAGCGTGGAAAGTGAGGAAATCGCAAAAGCAGTACGACGGGCTTTTACCATACTTTCCGATGAACTTCATGAAAAAATTCTCTTTGACAACGACACTGTACAATATATCGCCACTGCCTGCGGTGGCGATGTGAGAAAAGCCATCAATGCCGTTGAACTCTGTGTATCCACCGCCCCCCGTCAGCAGACAGAACAGGGGGACAACTTCCGTCAGATTACCTTGTCCGTTGCCAGAGCGTTCACACAGAAAAGCTCCATGAAATATGACCGCAACGGCGATGAACATTATGACCTCCTGTCAGCGTTTCAGAAATCCATGCGTGGTTCTGACCCTGACGCTTCGGTCTATTATCTCGGACGACTGCTGTCCGCAGGGGATTTGCTGTCGGTATGTCGCCGACTGATGATATGTGTCTGTGAAGATGTCGGACTGGCTTACCCGCAAATCATTCCCATTGTGAAATCCTGTGTGGATATCGCTTTACAAACAGGTCTGCCTGAAGCAAGAATTCCCTTAGCCGATGCGGTGATACTGGTATGCAATGCCCCGAAAAGCAATTCTGCCTACAAAGCCATTGACAATGCCATGAAAGATATCGCTGACGGACTGACAGGCAATATTCCCAGACATCTCCAGAACAAACACTTTGACGGCAATGACGTACAGAACAAAGGACAGTTCTATCTCTATCCCCATGAATTTGACAATCACTATGTCAGACAGCAATATCTTCCTGACAATCTCAAAGACAAGCAATATTATGTGTTCGGCGACAATAAAAACGAACAGGCTTTTCAGCAGTACTGGCAAAAAATCAAGAACGGCTGATTTCTGATATCTTCTATCGTAAAAAGAGGTGTGTGTTAACAATGATTTTTATTACAGGCGACTGTCACGGTGAATTCCAGAAATTTTCGACGGAGAATTTTCCGTCCCAACGGACAATGAACAAAACAGATATTATGATTGTCTGCGGAGATTTCGGCGGTATCTGGAACGTGGGGCAAGAATCCGCAGAAGAAAAATACTGGCTGGACTGGCTGGAAAACAAACCATTTACCACTGTTTTCGTGGACGGTAATCATGAAAATTTCGACCGTCTGTATCATGACTATGAAACGGTTATGTTTCATGGCGGTAAGGCTCACAAAATCAGAAATTCCGTCTATCACCTTATGCGTGGGGAAATTTTCGACTTTGAAGGACTGAAGTTTCTGGCTTTCGGGGGTGCAGGTTCACACGACGTGAAAGACGGTATTCTGTACAGGGAAGATTTTGCCACAGAAGAACAGTTCAGAACTACCGTCAGAAAAATGAACAAACAAGGAAAACAATTCCGTATCAATAAATTGTCATGGTGGGCGGAAGAACTGCCCTCAGCCGAAGAGTTCGACAATGCCGAAAAAAATCTTTCTGCCGTCAACAACAAGGTAGACTATGTCATTACCCACTGTACGGCACAGTCTGTCATTGCCTGCCTTGACCTGTGCTATGATACTCCTCCTGACAGACTTTCTCTGTATTTTGACGATTTACGTCATCGTCTGCAATTTACTCACTGGTTTTTCGGACACTATCACGATGACAAAACCATTAGGGAAAAATTCACTGTACTTTATGACAAAATAATTCCTATTTCTTCTGACAGGGGGTGTAGCCGTCAATGAAACACAAAACATTACTGATACTTACACTGCTTCTTCCGCTGACGTTCTGCGGTTGCCGTCAGACGTTCCGCAGAACAGATACCGATACTTCTTCTGTGAACAGTTCAGTTATTATGGACGATATGTATACTGACTACGTCAATGACAAGGAATTCATTGTTTTCAAGACACACGACAAATTGTACGAAACAGACGGCGATTTCAACAGTATTGATTTCAGCAAAGGTGTAGAACCACTGGCATTGAACAACGGTGAATTTGCCCGATTCAACGCCGATGTCCGAATTGACAACGGCGGAATAGCAGGCTATTGCAATAAACCGACTGTTCAGAAAATCCATTCACAGAAAAAAATCACGTTGGACGATGCCATCAAAGAATGTTCTATTCCTGAAATTACAGAAATCGAATTTTCGCTTGCCACCGTCATTTCCCGCTATTCCGCTGACAAGGACACTACCTATCTGATTTTCCGAAACAATGCCCCTATCGCAACAACATTTGATATTTATCGGAACGGTGAATTTGTCACGTCCTATGAACGTCTTGACAAAGTGGAAGATATACAGAAATTTCTCAACAACCTGTGAGGGGCGTTGCCCCTCAACCCCATCAGGGGCTCCGCCCCTGAACCCCGCAAGCCTTTAAAAAGGCTTGACCGAAACTTTAA
>CACYBZ010000322.1 GCA_902772795.1 uncultured Ruminococcus sp.
CGCCCTTAAAAATCCTGTGTCAAGGGTTGCACCCTTGACAATCCCGCCAAACTTTTTGAAAAAAGTTTGACAAAAACTTTTGATTGTCATAGCTATACGGTGAGAAAATCATTCCGATCGCTCAGGTAGAAACTTTTTCTACCTGAGCGGTGGGAATTTTTCTTTGGGTGGAATTTCCCAGAGGTTAATTGTTCGTTTCGGAAATAACGGGAAATTTCAGAATGACTTTGAATAAATCGCCGTCGATGATCAAAGTAAATGTTCCGTTCTGGAGTTCGGTAAGACTTTTGGCAATGGAAAGTCCCAGACCGTTTCCTTCTGTACTTCGGGAACTGTCACCTCTGACAAAGCGTTCCATCAGTTCATCGGCTGACATATTCAGCTGAGAACGGGACGTATTCTTGAAAATAAAGACAGCCTGATTTCCTACCTTTTCCAAAGACAGGTATACCCTTGTATGACTTTGAGAATATTTACAGATATTATTGATCAGATTATCAAATACACGCCATAATCTGCGACCGTCTGCCATAATCATAATAGGAAAGTCAGGGGAAGTACTGACAAGTTCAAGTTGACTTTGAGCTAATTTTTCACTGTATTCGCCTGTGGTCTGTACCATGAAAATATTAGCTTCACATGGTGCAAGGATAACGTCCAGATTTCCCGTTGACGCTTTGGAAGCTTCTACCAAATCTTCAATAAGACGTTTGAGTTTTTTGGATTGTCGGGAAAGAACTTCAGCATATTCGGTGATATTGGCATTTTCAGATTTTTCACGGCTGATAAGGTCGGAGTAGTTGATAATGGACGTAAGCGGTGTTTTGATGTCGTGTGAAACATTGGTAATGAGTTCTGTTTTCATTCTTTCGCTTTTCATACGCTGTTCTACTGCCAGTACCATGCCATGAGAGATATTATTAAGGGTATGAGCATAGGCTTTGAAATCCCCTATCAGGTTATTGTCAGAAATCTTGTCAGTAAAATTACCTTCTGCCATCTGCTGTGTATGCTGTTGAAATTTCCGAAGACACAGGGCAATATAGGATACAAACGGTATCAGAATTATCTTTTCCAAAAATAAAAAGAAGCCGGACATCGGGTAATATCCACCCATAGCATCACAGAAAAGCATACAGAAAAATTCGTAGAACATAATGCCAATTACAATTAACACGGTTTTCCAGATAAGCGGCAGATTTCTGAAAAAAGTTACCGTCCAGTGCCACAGTGTCTTTATTATTTTTGCCAATAAATGCAGTATTCTATAAATCAAGGTATTTCTCCACCATTTGCCGAGTTTCCATCTTAACGCAAAACTCATACAGAAACCGATTACCATAATTGAACAAAGGATAACAAACAGTAAAACTATGCCAATCCAAAATATAGCGTCGCTCGTGTTGTGGATACGAATATTGTCGTCAATAATCAGTATAAAAGTTAAGTTCAGTAAAAAGACACCGCCTGTCAGTAAATCCAGAGGAACTTTTGTTCCCCAAGAAGGCATAATTTTTGTACTGCCTGCCCTATGACCTGACGAACACAGCAAAAAGATAAAACATAATCCTGCAAGAATTAAACATATCACTCCGACAACAGGCATGATATATTTTGCGGAATATAAAAAAACAAGGATATCTTCCCAAAAAGCATACTGATTATCGTAAAAAAGCACTTTCATTTCTACGTCAACGAAAACACGCTGACTTTCCGTTTCATCAATATTAGTGTCTGTGGTTTGACTGTAAATTTCCAGTGGCATACCGTGATAAGTATAAGTAAAATATGTTTTTTCGTTCTGATAGGGTTGATTACTGTGGTAATCCGCATAAATTTTGGTTTTATTGCTTTCTTTGCAGATAAAAGAATAAATATTTCTGGTTTCGCAATAAGCAGAAATACCGTTTTCTTCATGATAAGACAAATAACTTAAAAGAAGATTAACATCATTATAGGCAATACCATTAAGAAAATCCGTTGTGACTTGTTTCTCATTTTTGGTATACATATCCAGATTAGTTGCTATCACTGTTTCTACACCAGCCGTCAGAAACGCTGTACTGAAAAACAGCACACAAAGAATAAATGCTGTCACTTTGGCATAAGTTCTGTGGGTGAGCGGTATTTTGGGCTTGTCGTCAGTCATCATCATTTTCCCCTTTCGATTTTATACC
>CACYBZ010000323.1 GCA_902772795.1 uncultured Ruminococcus sp.
AAAATTGGGTAGAGCAACTGCTCACAGAACGGCAATGCTCAGAGGCATGGTTACTTTCCTTTTTGAGAACGGAAAAATTGAAACAACAGTGACTCGTGCTAAAGAAGTCAGAGCTATGGCTGAAAAAATGATTACGGTTGCCAAAGTTGACAGCTTGCATAATAAAAGATTGGTGATGTCTTTCGTTACTAAAGAGGACGTTACCGCTAAACTGTTCAAGGAAATTGCCCCTAAATATGCAGATAAAAACGGTGGTTACACCCGTATTACAAAACTGGGTCCCCGTCGTGGTGACGCTGCGGAAATGGCAGTTATCGAACTTTTGTAATATTATGTTTTCAGGCGGAGCTATCCTGTATAGGGATAGCTCCGCTTTGTTTTTTGGTGCTGAATCTGACAGACGTTCAACAAAAAATGATAAACAACATCTGTCGTTACAATCCATAAGGAGGGAAAATTATGCGTACATTTACCACACTTTATCCACTTTCTGACAATGAAAAGAAGAACTTTGTCGGAAAAACAAATGGAAAAGATTTTCAATATGAAGTTATCAACGATAATATCGTGATAACCAAATACACAGGAAACAATAAAAAAGTGATTATTCCTGAAACAATCGACTGCATGGTGGTTACTGTGATAAATGATTTTGCCTTTGAACATTGTCAGTTTTTGACAGAAGTGATTATTCCCGATACAGTGACGACAATAGGGGAATTTTCCTTTTCTTATTGTACGGCATTACAGAATATTGTCATTCCCGAAAGTGTTATGAAGATAGAAACAGGAGCTTTTATGGATTGTTCTTCTTTGGTCAGCATAACCATTCCGAACAGTGTTACAGGAGGTTTATATGGTGTTTTTTCCGGGTGTAGTTCTTTAGTCAGGGTAAATCTTTCTCAACATCTTGTTGAAATTGGTTATTCTGCGTTTGAAAATTGTCGTGCATTGCGTGAAGTTGTTATTCCCGATAGTGTTCAGATGATCAGAAGTTGGGCTTTTGCTGGTTGTTCTTCTTTGCGAAAAATCAGTCTGCCTGAAAGTATAGATAAAATAGATGATGAAGCTTTTGCAGATTGTACAGATATTGTTGTCTATACGCAAAAGGACATTGTTTAAGGGCGTTGCCCTTAGAAATCCCACGAGGGGCTTTGCCACTCGACCCCACCCAATTTTGAAAAAGTGGGGCAAAACTTTTCAGGAAAACTTGCGGTAGCAAATTTTCGGAAAAGAAAGGAAGTTTAAAAAATTTTCAAGGTTTTTTCAAGGAAAGTTTACTATAATAACAGGCAACTGTTCATTATGGGAAATTTTTTTGTTTTATAGGCAAAGGAATGGAAATAGTGAAATATATTTTTGAATATGCAGAGGGAGTGACGACATCAAATGATAGAGGTTAAAAACCTTGTCAAGAGGTATGGCGACAAACTGGCAGTCAACAATGTCAGTTTTACGGTCAACGAGGGCGAAATTTTAGGATTTCTCGGGCCGAACGGTGCAGGAAAGTCAACAACGATGAATATTATTACGGGGTATCTGTCCTCAACGTCGGGAACGGTGACAGTGGACGGTTGTGAAATTCTTGACGACCCCAAAGGGGCAAAATCGAAAATCGGTTATCTGCCTGAAATACCGCCGTTGTATCAGGATATGACGGTAAAGCGTTATCTGGAATTTGTCTATGACTTAAAGCGGGTAACTCTGCCGAAAAAGGAACATCTTGCAGAAGTCTGTAAGGTTACGAAAATCACCGATGTCTATGAAAGGGTGATTAAGAATTTATCCAAAGGTTATCGCCAGAGAGTAGGTTTTGCACAGGCATTGATTGGTAATCCGCCTGTCATCATTCTTGATGAACCTACTGTCGGACTTGACCCGAAACAGATTATTGAAATGCGTAATCTGATAAGAGGACTGGGTAAGAAACATACGGTTATTTTATCTTCTCATGTACTTTCGGAGATTCAGGCGGTATGTGACCGTATCATCGTAATTAATAACGGGCAGCTGGTTGCTGATGAGAGTACAGAAGAAATCACTACTACATTTACAGGAATGAAAAGGATCCAGTTACATATTGATGGTAGTGATAACACGGTTCTTCCGGCATTGCGGAGTGTCGATGGTGTGACGAGAGTCAGAAAAGTCATGCGTACCATAGACGGATTTACAGAATATATTGTTGAGTCCAGGGCAGAAGATGATGTACGCAAAGGAATTTTTCATGCTATGGCAAAAATAGATTGTCCGATAGTCATGATGAGAAATGCAGAAGTATCGCTTGAGGACGCATTCCTGAGAATTACCGCAGGCGAAACAATCCCGAACAGAAAAGGAGGCAGAAAATAATGTCAGCGATATACAAAAGAGAGATAAATGCTTATTTTACGTCCCCGATAGCCTATGTGGTTTATGCTGTAGCGGCATTTTTTGCGGGATTGCTGTTTTACGGTACAGTACTTGCCGCAGACAGTTCGGATATGACATATTTGTTCAGTAATATGACAACGGTTATTATTATGATGATTCCTATTCTGACAATGAAGTTGTTCAGCGAGGAGAAAAACAAGAAGACGGAACAGGGATTATTGACAGCACCTGTCAATCTCTTACAGATTGTTATGGGAAAGGTACTGGCAGCAGTTACGGTCTATGCTTTATTGATGGTATTGTTTGTGATTTATGGATTGATTGTCAACTTTTTTGTTACGCCGTCATGGATTACGATTGGCAGTAATATTCTGGGATTGTTGCTTTTCGGCACGTCGTTGATTACGATAGGCACATTTATTTCGAGCCTGACGGAAAGTCAGATTATTTCGGCAATACTTTCAATTGGTGCGGGATTGCTGGTGACATCAATTAGTATGCTGGAAAATCTTGTCAGTATTGATTTTATCAAAGAGATAATTGCCAGTGTGGAATTTATGGAACGCTATCAGAATTTTACTTTGGGAATTGTGAAATTTTCAGATATTATTTTCTTTTTGAGTGTGTCAGCACTTTTCGTATTTTTCACGATAAAGGTGCTTGAACGCAGACGTTGGAACTAAGGAGGCGTTGACATTGAACGATAACGATAAAGATTTGGAAAAGGATTTGGATATCCCTGAAGAAACCATTGAAAGTACGGATACGGAAGAAATGGAAACGTCTGACGATGGAAAAATGACAGAGCAGGAAACAGCAGAGGACACAGAGGAAACAGAAAGCAAAACAGCTGACAATGCCGAAGTGACAGAAACGGGAGATACCGAAAAAGAGGATACCACAGAAGATAAAAAGGATACAGCCGAAAAAAAGAAAAAGGACAGTAAAATCAAAGGACTGTTCAAGAGCAGAAAGTTCAGAAAAGGTGGTTTTTCAATTATCTTTGTTGCGGTATTTGTTGCGGTTATCATTGTGCTGAACATGGTAGCAGGCTTGCTTACCAGTAAGATTCCCGCCCTCACTTTTGACCTTTCCACGATGAAAACGGCAGAACTTTCACAGGATACGATTGACTTTGTACAGACGATAAACAAAGAGGTTACGATTACAGTACTTGCTCCCGAAAGTAAATATGTCAGTGCCAATCAGTATTATCTTATGGCGAATACGCTGTTGAAACAGTATAGAAATTACAGCAAGAAAATCAAGATAGAATATGTTGATTTGACCGCCAATCCGACATTTACCAGCCAATATCCTGATGATACACTGAGTTCGGGAAATTACATTGTCGAGTGTGGCAACAAGCACAGAATACTTACCAACAGTGACTTGTTTAAATTTACACAGGATATGTATGGTTCGTCACAGATTACCAGTATGGAAGTAGAGCCTGCGGTAACAACAGCGATTCTCAACGTGACATCAGAAAATCAGACCAAAGTCCGTTTTATTGACGGTTTCGGTGATTATGATGCAACGTATTTCAAAACGTTGCTGGAGAAAAACAATTATGATGTAGGCACGATAAACACCCTCACCGAAAAGATTGAAGACAGTGTGGAAGCATTGATATTGTTTACACCGTCAGTTGACCTTGATGACACATCTATCAAGAAAATCAAGGATTTCCTCAATAATAATGGCAATTACGGTAAAGACTTTTTCTATGTGGCTCTGGAACAGAAAGTGGAAATGCCTAAATTTGATGCTTTTCTGGAAGAATGGGGTGTCAAAATGGGTGACGGTATCGTTATGGAAACAGATTCGTCCAAACTGGTTTCCGTCAATACAGCGTTCTTCTCGCTGTTGGATTACAGTACCAACAGCAGTGAGTATACACAGGGATTGAAAAACAAGACACTCAATGTACTTGGCGGATATATTATTCCCATAGAGATTACTAACGAAAATACAGCAATTCCGCTGTTGCAGACTTCCGAGTCCGCAAAACTGATTAAATTCAGCGAGGCAGACAACCGTGATCTGGATATCAACAAGATTGAAGGAAAACTGTACAATGCGTCAACCATCAGTACCAAAACATCAGGGAATGATGAAAAGTCAAGTGTTGTTGCATTTGGTTCAAACTTTATGTTCTCATCGAATGCTCTTTCCATACCTTCATACAATAACGGAGCTTACCTTATCAATATGATGAATAAACTCACCGACAACACGGACGAAGGTATTACGATTGATGGTAAAAATCTGGAAAGTACATCTCTGGGTATTACCACCGACCAGATTAACTTTATCACGGGAATTTGTATGGCAGGTATACCGTTGATTATCATTATTGTTGGTGTGGTAATATGGGTACGCAGGAGGAACAGATAAATGGCGAAAAAAAAGAAAACATCTGACGATACCAAAGAAATTCGTCTGACGGAAAATGACGATTATAATGACGAATTTTATGACAATACGGCAGGTACTATTTTTTCAGCAGATTCCGATGCCGAAACGGGAAGTAATAAGCAGGCAAAAAAGACCGCTGCAAAACAGAAGAAGCAGTCAGAAAAAAGTAAGCCGTCAAAGAACAGAAAACCGTTGATTACGGTCATTGTGATTTTGGCGATACTGGGTTGTCTGATAGGGTTGTTTTTCCTGATAAAGAATGTTGTTCCCGATTCGGATACAGATTCCACAAAGGCGACCTATCCCACGGACGAGAACGGCGAACAGTATGCCACCGACCTTAAAGGCAATAAAATCAAGTCAGAAAAAGACGGAAATGGTAATATTATTGTTGCGGGTATAGAAGAACTGATTAATCATGTACCTGCGGATATCAAGGCAATAAAAGTGACGAATGAGTACGGCACTTTTGAAATCACCGCTGAAACACCTACTGAAAAATCAACGGACGAAAGCGGAAAAGAACAGATTGTCACGAAAGAAACAGTCTATACACTCAAAGGTTACGAAAATGCCCCGTTGGAAACAGGAATGCCTGACGCTGTTGCCAACGATGCGGCAGCGGTAACGACAACAAATGTTGTTGATATCACAGGGGCAAATCCGTCAGAATATGGTCTGGATAAACCGAGTGCCACCGCAGAAGTGACGTTTACCAATAAGAATAAGCGTACCATTACGGTAGGAAATCAGGCACCTGACAATGCAGGAACGTATATCATGGTAGATGGTGATAAGGCTATTTATTTGGTTGACAATGAATCAGTGGACGCTTTTCTGTATAAGGAAACGTCATTGTTAAACAAGATAGTAACGCCGTCATCGGAGGCTGATGACGGGGCAACACCCAAAAAGGTGAAAATCAGTGGAGCAAATTTCCCGAAAACCATAGAGATTGTTCCTAACGATGATGAAACGGTTTCGATGGCTTATTACAAGATGAAGACACCGACAGAATGTTTTGTCAATGTAGCTAACGGGTCAAAAGTACTGGAGTCATTGCGTTCAGTAACGGCAAATGACGTAATTGCCTATAAGCCTGATGAAAAGACGTTGCAAAAGTATAAGATTGATATGGAAAATCCGTATGCAGAACTGAACGCAGATTTTTCCGATATCAGTGTACATCTTTACGCAGCAAAACCTATTGCGGAAAAATCAGATGACAGTACAGAAAATGTTTCTACGATGGTATATGTTTATAATCCGTCAAGTAAAATGCTTTATTCGCTGAACGCCAATAAAGTGGCATGGGTGACAACGTCTTATGAAGATTTGGTATTTGAATACGTCATCAAACCGAATTTGTCCGCCATTAAGACGCTGAAAGTTACCGCAAAAGGAAAGACATATGCATTTGACCTTTCTTCTGAAACGAAAAAAGATGAAAAGGGAATAGAAACGTCCAAAACGGTAGTAAAGAGTGACGGAAAAACGATTGATACAGGCAGATTTGACGTATTTTTCCAGAATCTGGAATCCGCTACGCTGAACAAAGTAAAGAGTGGAACAGTCAGCGGTGAAGCAGAACTGACTGTAAAGGTAATTTACAATACCGATAAGGAAAGCGACAGTATTACGTTCTATAAAGGCGATACAGGAAAATATAATTGTTCGTTTGATGCTTCTGCTATTATTGGTGATGTGTTTGACACTTATGTCAACAAAATTATAGAGGACGTTCCCAAAATAGCCAAAGGTGAAGAAATAACGGCAATATAATCACCGAAAAGAAACTCCCGTTAAAAAAGCGGGAGTTTTTTTCAGTGTAAAAGCGGCTGATATTCAGTATTTCAACGGAAAGCATAAGGGAAAACCTTTGTCAGAGTTATCATAAACCGAACAGAGAATGAATACAATGTATCAAAAGTGATACGGGAGGAAAGGTGCGATGTATGAAAATAATGTCTTAAAGACAGCAGTAGCGGTTATGATAGGAGTAATATGCGGAATATTTTTCTGTACATTGTTGATGGTATTGACGGCATGGCTGTTGGTGAAAATCGGAAAGTTACCGTTGAACACAGCATATATACTTATGCAGATTATCGGGGCATTAGCCGCATTTGTGGGAAGTTATGTAGCGGTTCGGATACATAAAAGTAACGGTCTGATTATCGGAATGATTACAGCATTGGTAATGTTTGTGATTGTTTTTACAGTGGGGTGGATTATCTGTTTAGACAATATTTCCTTGACAGCCATCACGAAACTGACAGCTATGCTTTGTGCAGGAGCTTTGGGCGGAATATTGTCGGTCAACAAAAAGAAAAGACTGTCAGCATATCATTAAAGGGAATAGTTTAAGGGCGTTGTCCTTAAAAATCCCATCAGGGGATTTTCCCCTGAACCCCACAAGCCTTTGAAAAGGCTTGACCGAAACTTTGATGTTTCTTTTCTGAAAATCAGGAGAAAGACAGTTGGTCGTCAGCTGTCTTTTACAGGAATAAAGTTTTCAGCGAAGCGGTACTTGTCACGGTTGGTGATGTACAGAAAGCCGATGATACTGAAAACAGTTGCTCCGATTAAATTGACAAACAAGTCTTTCATGGTGTCATGTAATCCGATATCCAGATATCCTCCTTGTATGGTATATACTGTACCGTTCTGAGCGTAAATCTGTGTTTTTTCAATCCCGTCAATTCTGACGGGATTGTTTTCTTTCTGTTCATTGAGTTCTACTGAAGCCATATTGCTGACAATCTTGTCTTTCTGCATATCTGTATGAAAATAGATATCCGCTGAAAACTCAAAGAATTCCCACAGTACTCCGATGGTCATGGAAAAGCAGAATGCCACCAATGCCACATAGACAGGGGATAACCGTAATCGTTTGCTGTTGCGGTTAAGCAAGTCGATTAAAGAAAAGCCGATACCTGCACAAAGAAATCCGTTGATAATGTGAAGCATGGTATCCCAGAGAGGAATTTTACCATAAAAGTTATTGATTTCCCCTAATATGGTTGCGGAAAAAATAAAGCAGTAAATCATTGTTTCCAGTACGTTGGGCAGACCTATGTTGAATTTTTCAGAAATCAGCGTCGGCAAAGTAAACAGCAACAGTGCCACCACGCATAGAAAAGCATTCCACCAGCTTCCCAGTACTAACTGTATTGCCATACTCACAATGACAAGCAGTCGCAATATCAGATAGACAGAAAAGAATTTTTTGTTGGTTTTTCTGTATTTATCTTTCATGTGATGGGAAAATTGACGCATACAATCTATCGCACCTTTCCGTCAGGGGGATTGTTCTGCCATTAAACGACCATTTCTTCCAGTAATTTTTCGGATTTGCGGGAACAGTATACGGCAAGAACTATTGTCATAACAAAGAGTATGCCCAGGATTATCGGAATATACAGATATTGTCCGAGGAAAAAATACAGAACGCCAAGTACAATACCGATAGCAATAGCGACAGCCATATGTAAGAATGTACTCATATTGCCACGCAGTGCCGAAAGTTCATCTTCCCATACCAGTTTGGGGTGCATAGCATCGAAAAGAATACCTGTATATACAGTAATGATGGTAGTCAGTATCGTGGCGATGATACAAAATAACAACAATACGATATTATCTCCGATAGTGGCACAGCACAGCAGAATAATACCGATAATGGCAGTCGGTAAGGAAAACAGCAGAGATACCGTTACTTTTACTTTTATCTGCAATTTGTAGGGAATCGGCAGATATTTGAGTAAATCAGCATGGTTACCCTCTCTGGTAAAGGCAGAAGCAGAAAGTCCGTTCATGGCGGTGACAAGTGCCGTTGCGGTAATTACGGCAATAAAGACAAGAATATCGGGAGCATGAAGACTATAGATGAAGTTATGGAAATCTCCGCCTTTCCGACTTATCAGCAAGGCAATACCGATAACGGGCAGAATCAAGGTAGGCATAATACAATTGGTGATGTAAGTAGGGGTACGTAACAGGGTTTTGATTTCTCTGTTAAGACTGGTAGAAAAGACTGTTCTTGTTTTTGCCTTTTTGATTTTGTTTTCGCTGTGTTTTCTGCCTGCCGACATTACCGCTGTCAGACCGTGGGCATAAAGCACGGTGAAGAGAAAATACAGTATAACTGCCATAACAAGATGTATCAGGAGAAATATGAGGAAATAGAGAATACTTTGCTGACTGATTGCCATACTTAACAGCATAACAGTAAAGAAGACATATTGCATAATGTTCAGAAATACGTTATTGCCGTTGGCAAGGCTGACAATAAAACTTTCTGTGGTAATATCTTCCAGCTGTAACAGCGAAGCGACGAAAATCAGGGTAAAGACAATTCCGCACATTGCCGAAACAAGATTGACACCTTTTACCGAATGAATTTTCCTGGCGATACTCATGAAGATAACGGCAAAGAATGCACAATAGAACAGCGGTAAAACAGGTAACAGAACAACACCGCATATACCGAAAAGAATCCCGAATACAGAAAAGCCGTCAGCGAGCATATAGCCGACAAGAATACCGATAATGACCATAAATTCCATGATACTTTCCTGAAGGTAAGCAACAATGAATTTTGACATAGCAATTTCTGCGGGTCTGAACGGATAGGGCAGAAGACGGGATAAGTCCATAGAAAAGTACAGCAGACCGCATACGACATTGACACCGAATACAGCACCGAAAATATTGATGAAATATAAAATGAGTTGCATAGCCTCTGTACCGTTGCCGTTCAAAAGCAGGAGAGCAGTTGTCATAATCTGCGTGAAGTAGCCCACGACCACCGCACAGCCGACCATGATACTCGTGCCGATAATGGAAATGACGACTTTCAGACTTTTATGTTTGAAAGGGTCAGCTTCTGCCATAGAGTTTTTCAGTAAGGCATTGGTCAGGAGATGAATTTTTCCGAAACTTTTACGCATGGTCATCACCTACTATATTCAGATAGCTTGCCTCCAGTGAAAGACCGCCGTATTTCTTTTTAAGGTTTTCCACAGTGTCGAAGCAGACGACTTTTCCTTTACGGATAATCACAATTTTATCACAGATTTCCTCAGCGGTATCCAGAACGTGTGTAGAGAACAGGACACAGTTACCGTTTTCAGCGTGTTCCCGAATCATTTTTTTCAGACGGAATGCGGACTGAGGGTCAAGACCCGTCATAGGTTCATCAAGAATCCAGACAGGGGGATTATGAATCAATGCACCTGTTACCATGACTTTCTGTCGTGTACCGTGGGAACAGGAATCAAGGCGGTTAGGCAGAATATTTTCGATTTCAAATCGTTTGGTCAGGGTTTCGATGTTTTCTTCTCTGACAGTTTCGTCCAGTTCATAAACGTCCGCCAGAAACTCCAGATATTCCCGACAGGTCAGTCTTAGCATGAAGTCAGGGTTGTCGGCAGTGTAGCCTATGCATTGTTTGGCTTTTATTCCGTCACCGACTTCGTTGTCACATATTCTGATAGTACCGCCGTCAGAGGATAAAATACCCGTAAGGCATTTAATCACGGTAGTTTTTCCCGCACCGTTGTCGCCCACGAATCCGATGACTTCTCCTTTGTCTGCGTAAAAGCTGACGTTATCTACCGCCTTGAAATCCTTACCGTAAATTTTTGTTAGATTTTTGACTTCTACAAGATGTTCACTCATATATTTTAAACCTCCTTTAATTAATGCGTAATTCGTAATTATAGAAAAACCACTTATAGCTATGACAATGAAAAGTTTTGTCCACTTTTTCAAAAGTGGTGGGGTCAAGGGGCAAAGCCCCTTGTGGGATTTTTAAGGGCG
>CACYBZ010000324.1 GCA_902772795.1 uncultured Ruminococcus sp.
CGTTCTTTAAAGCTCATCGTCCAGAAAAACTGAAGAATATTACCCAGTACAGTAATTTTTTCGTCATAGTGTTCGTCAGCTTTGGTATGAATATGAAAAAAGTCGGCAAGTTCATAAAGATTCATCATTTTTTCCACTTCGGTTTTGTTCTGACACTCTTTCTTCCATGCCTGAAAAGTATCCTCACGATATCGGTCTTTCAGAATGAAACAGTCCTCTGCAATGACAACATCAGGACAATAAAATCTGGCAAATCCTAAAGCTAAATCCAAATCCGCTTTCATATTTACATAATTCCACCATGTAAAGCTATCCTTATTACCTTGCTTCCACTGCGTATATTCCTGTATCAGATTGTCGTCAAACATCGGTATCCCCTATCGTTAAAGCAATTATCGTAATAACGGGTATCACCAGATAAAGGCAATACCCGTTTATATCATCACGTGTCAGATGAATTTATTTGGTTGCGTCCAGAAGAATTTCTACACCGTTATCAAGCCAATCGCCCTGGAAACCTTCGATGTCACCCTTATCAACGAGCTGAGCCAGTTCAGGCTGAATGGGAAGTTTGGCAAGTACGGGAAAACCGTATTTTTCGGCAACTTCATCAACTTTACTTTCACCGAAAATATAGTGTTTTTTATTACAGTTGTCACAGATAAAGTAACTGTTGTTTTCCACTACGCCCAGAATAGGAATGTTCATCATATTCGCCATTTTGACAGCTTTCTGTACAATCATGGAAACCAGATCCTGCGGAGATGTCACAATGATAATACCGTCAAGTGGAATACTCTGAAAAACCGTCAGGGTAACGTCACCTGTTCCCGGTGGCATGTCAACAAACATATAGTCTTCATCATTCCAGATAACATCTGTCCAGAACTGTTTTACCGTTCCGGAAAGAACAGGGCCTCTCCAGACAACGGGGTCGGTATCTTCGGGCAGAAACATGTTGGTAGAAATAATGTCGATTCCTGTTTCTGTGACGGCTGGAAGAATGCCTTCTTCACAACCCTTTGCACTCTCTGTTATGCCGAATGCCTTGGGAATAGACGGCCCTGTAATATCAGCGTCCAGAACCGCTACTTTTTTACCTTGTCTGTTAAACAGTACGGCAAGCAAAGACGTTACCATACTTTTTCCTACACCGCCCTTACCGCTGACAACTCCGATAACTTTGCGGACTTTACTTAACTCGTTTAATTTTTCGTGTAAATCTTCGGGAACTGTTCTTGAACCGCAATTTGCCGAACAGCTTTCACAATCATGTGAACATTCACTCATGATATAAATCTCCAATCCGTATATTATTTTGTGGTGGCTACCAGACAGCACCAGCCGTTTTCAAGAAACTTTTCCTGAACAACAAAATTTTCGCCTATGTTATCCAGAACCTCATTGACTCTTGTGTCAATGATACCGCTCATAATATAGACAGATTTTTCGTTCATAAAGTTTCTGATGTCTTTGGAAAGCATGATAATGGCATCGGCAACGATATTGGCAAGAACAATATCATATTTACCGCTGACTTTATCGGTAAGATTACCGTGTAAAGCGGTAAATCTGTCGGAAACATGATTCAGTTCCGCATTTTCACGGGCAGTCTTTACCGCCATTTCGTCAATATCCACACCGACAGCATTTTTCGCTCCCAGCAGAATTCCTGCTACTGACAGAATTCCGCTTCCGCAACCGACATCAAGTATAGTGGAATCCGGTCTGACGTACTTTTCCAGAGCCGTCAGACAAAGGCGGGTTGTTTCATGTGTACCCGTACCAAAAGCAAGACCCGGGTCAAGATTGATAACCACTCTGTTTTTCGGGTCATAGTTATCACGCCATGTGGGACGGATAAGCAGTTTTTCGCCGACTTCGATAGGGTGAAAATACTGTTTCCAGTTATTGAGCCAGTCCTGTTCTTCGCAGGAGGTCAGCGAAATGGTAAAGGGAATGTGGTTTTCGGTATATCGTTCCTGCAAAAAAGCGACTGCCTCGACAGGATTGTCTTCGGGACTGATATAAATGTGAACAATGCCTTTTGTACGGTCTTTCCGCAACAAATCTTCGTCAATCAAATCGATGTGGGCAATTTCCTGTACCTCATCTTCCAACATGGAGTAATCTTCTACGTAAATGCCATAGGGAACAACCATCTGGGCAATATCGCCTGCCATATCAATTTTTTCAACGGGAACACTTACAGAAACTTCTGTCCATTCCATCTGTTTTAACACTTCCTTAACAAAAAATGCCGTGTAAACGGCATTTTATTTTTGGTTCGGGAGTTTAAGGGCGTTGCCCTTAAAAATCCCATCAGGGGCGTTGCCCCTGAACCCCACCAACTTTTGAAAAAGTTGGACAAAACTTCTGATGAAAATTTGCTGTAGCAAATTTTACTGGCAATTACTTGAACAGGTCTTTGATACGGTCTATGAAATCCTTACGTTTGCCGTAACTTTTATCATCAACGGAACTGTCAAACTGACGGATAAGTTCTTTCTGTTTTGTAGTAAGACGCTTCGGCACTTCCAGAATGACTTTGACATACTGGTCACCTCTGGACTTACTGCCCAGATGTTGTATACCTCTGCCCTTGAGCTTGAAAATATCGTTGGGCTGTGTGCCTTCATGGAGTGTATAGGAAACTTTGCCGTCAAGCGTCGGAACAACGATATCCGCACCAAGTGCCGCCTGTGAAAAAGTAATCGGAATTTCACACCAGACATCATCACCACGTCTTTCAAAAATAGGGTGGGGACGTACCTCAACCTTGACGTGCAGGTCACCATAAGGACCATTGTTGACACCTGCGTTACCATGTCCTGAAACCTGTAAAATTTCACCGTTGATTCCTGCGGGAATATTGACATCAACCGTCCTTTTGGTACGCTTTCTGCCCGACCCTTTACAGCTGGAACAAGGGGTATCCACCACTCTGCCTTTACCGCCGCAAGTATCACAGGTACGGGTGGTACTGATATTACCAAACGGTGTTCTTGTATTGACTCTTACCTGACCTGTACCGCTACAGTTAGGACATACCTTAGGTGATGAACCTTTTGCCGCACCGCTTCCGTTACACTCATTACATACACTTTCGTTGGTGTATGTAACGGTCTTTTTACAGCCTTTGGCAGCTTCTTCAAAGGAAATGGTAACGGTTGTGGTAATATTGGAACCTTTGCGTGGTGCATTGGGATTTCGTCTGCTGCTACTGCCACCAAATCCGCCAAATCCACCAAAAAAGCTGTTGAATATGTCTTCAACGTCCATATTCATTCCCCGGGTAAAAGGACTTCCCCCCTGTGCCCCTGCATTATAACTGGGGTCTACTCCTGCGTGTCCGAACTGGTCATATCGGGAACGCTTACTCTTGTCGGAAAGAACTTCGTAAGCCTCATTGACTTCTTTGAATTTTGCCTCTGCTTCTTTATCTCCCGGGTTCAGGTCAGGGTGATATTTCTTGGCAAGTTTTCGGAATGCTTTTTTGATTTCATCATCAGAGGCATTTTTGGGAACTCCCATAACCTCATAATAATCTCGTTTATCAGCCAAAGTAATGCCTCCTGTCAGCATCGAGAATTAACTTATACCTGACTGAACAGGGTTGAAAAAAATATTTTCAAACCCTGTTCCCGTCAACGGATTACATTATACAACATAATCCGCATGAAATCTATAATTTTCTGTGAACAATCAGTCAACGTCTGTGAAATCAGCGTTGTAGACATTACCGTCAGAACCGTTGTTGTCATTGGAAGAATTGTTGTTCATGTTGCTGTAATCGTCATAGGAACCTGAATCGGGGTTGCCGTAAGCCTGAGCATTCTGTGCATTGCCCTGAGGATTAGCTGACTGATACAGTTTTGCCGAAACATCATAGACGGTCTTCTGTAAGTCTTCTTTAGCAGACTTGACAGCGTCAATATTGTTCTGGGAAATGGCTGTTCTTGTCGCACTGACTTTATTATTGATGTTGTTCTTGTCATCTTCACCGATTTTGTCACCGCTGTCTTTGATGAGCTTCTCTGCCTGATAGCAAAGGTTTTCTGCTTCGTTCTTGGTATCAACTTCTTCACGGCGTTTCTTATCTTCAGCGGCATACTGTTCTGCATCTCTGACAGCTTTTTCGATGTCTTCTTTGGACATATTTGTACTGGAAGAAATAGTGATTTTCTGTTCTTTGCCTGTACCCAGATCTTTAGCGGATACATTGACAATACCGTTGGCATCGATATCAAAGGTAACTTCAATCTGTGGCACGCCTCTCATAGCGGGAGCAATACCTGTCAGTGAGAAAATACCCAGCTGTTTGTTATCTTTGGCGAACTGTCTTTCACCCTGCAATACGTTGATTTCTACCTGTGTCTGATTGTCGGCAGCTGTAGAGAAAATCTGGCTCTTCTTTGTGGGGATTGTGGTATTTCTGTCGATAATCTTTGTCATGACACCGCCCATAGTTTCAACACCCAGAGAAAGCGGAGTAACGTCAAGCAGCAACAGACCGTCAACTTCTTTGTTCAGAACACCGCCCTGAATCGCTGCACCGATAGCTACGCATTCATCAGGGTTGATTCCCTTGAACGGGTCTTTACCGATAAGTTTCTTGACAGCTTCCTGAACAGCAGGGATTCTTGATGAACCGCCGACCATAAGAACCTTATTGATTTCGCTGACATTCAGACCACTGTCACTCAAAGCACGGTTTACAGGACCCATTGTTTTTTCTACAAGGTCAGCGGTAAGTTCGTTGAACTTTGCACGGGTAAGGGTGAGGTCAAGGTGTTTCGGACCTGTTGCGTCTGCGGTAATATACGGAAGATTGATGGCTGTGGAAGTTACGCCCGAAAGTTCGATTTTTGCTTTTTCAGCTGCTTCTTTCAATCTCTGCATAGCCATTTTGTCACTTGTCAGGTCAACACCTGTTTCTGTCTTGAAAGTGCCTACCATCCAGTCAATGACTCTCTGGTCGAAATCGTCACCGCCAAGACGGTTGTTACCTGCTGTTGCCAGAACTTCCTGTACACCGTCACCCATTTCAATAATGGATACATCGAATGTACCACCGCCAAGGTCATAAACCATGACTTTCTGGTCGGTTTCTTTGTCGATACCGTAGGAAAGTGCAGCCGCTGTGGGTTCGTTGATGATTCTCTTTACGTCAAGACCTGCAATTCTGCCTGCGTCCTTGGTTGCCTGACGCTGTGCGTCTGTGAAATAAGCGGGAACAGTGATGACTGCCTGTGTAACTGTTTCGCCCAGATAAGCTTCTGCATCAGCTTTCAGTTTGGAAAGTATCATTGCAGAAATTTCCTGCGGAGAATAACTTTTGCCGTCTATATTTACTTTGTAGTCTGTTCCCATTTCTCTTTTGATAGAGGATACTGTTCTGTCAGGGTTGGTAACTGCCTGTCTTTTGGCAACCTGACCGATAAGTCTTTCACCGTTCTTGGAAAAAGCAACAACGGAAGGTGTTGTTCTTGCTCCTTCTGCATTGGCGATAACCACAGGTTCACCGCCTTCGATAACGGATACACATGAGTTGGTTGTACCTAAGTCAATACCGATAATTTTAGCCATAATAAATTCCTCCAAATTTCGTTAAGCATTTTTTTATTGATTATGTTATGGATAACAAAGGTTTTTTCTTTGCTGTCCCGTGTTGGATTAGTCGCAGTTGGCTACCTGTACCATAGCATGACGAATGATTTTATCGCCTGTCTTGTAGCCTCTCTGGAATACCTGAGCAATGACATTGGCATCTAATGTGTCATCTTCTATTTTCATCACCGCATTGTGCAACTTCGGGTCAAAAGGTTCGCCTTTTTCACCGAAAGTTTCCACATCAAGCTTTTCCAGCGATTTGTTGAACTGACTGACAATCAGTTCAATGCCTTTTTTATATTCTTCGGGAGCGTTCTCCAAAGAAGACAATGCCATATCCAGACTGTCGCCTATAGGAAGAATTTCCTTGATGGCTCTTGCCGTTGCGTCAGCATAAATATTGGCTTTGTCGGCAGTGGAACGCTTACGGTAGTTGTCATATTCGGCAAGCAGTCTTAAATATGCGTCATGCTTTGCCTTGAGTTCTTCTTTGAGTTTCTCCTCTTCGCTTACCGTCTTTTCTTCCTTGTCGGCGTTATCGGGTTCCTGAGCAGTATCTTTCCCGACACATTCCTCTTCGGAAACCTGTTTTTCCTTTTCGTCTTTCTTACTCATATTATCACCAAACCTTTATTCAATAAGTTCCGTAATCAATTTTCCGCACATCTGTGAGATATAGTCGGTGTAGGCAACTGTCAGGGAATAGTTCATTCTCATGGGAGCAATTACCGCAAACGCCCCGGCAAGCGTACCGCCGACAGCATATCTTGATATGGCGATACTTGTTGCGGAAATATCTTCGTTTTGTGATTCCGCTCCTACATAGGTGGAAATGCGTTTGTTTCTTCGGAAGAGGAGTTTTTCCTGCGTTTCCTTGTTCTGCAGAAAACGGTAAATACCTTTGAGCTGTGCCATCTCAAATTCTCCCGTCTGCAACAGATTGGAAAGTCCGTAGCTGATAATATTGACTACAGAGGATTCTTTGCACGCTTCCATAATCGTGACAAGCACCTTGGGCATGAATATCATGATATCACCTGAACTTACCGCCACGGTCTGGATAAATGCAGGCGTGATTCTGTCAATCTGCACCCCTGACAGCATTTCATTGAGATTCAGTTCAAAAATCTTGATGAGTTCGTCATTCAGATTACAGTCACAACGGAAAAGTCTGTTCTTGACCATTCCCTTGGACGTTACCATAACCATCATGGACGTATGACGACCTATCTGTACGATTTTGATTTTCTCGATGGCTGTGTCATCGGTAGGCGGTGTCGTACTCAAAGCGACATAGCCCGTCAGCTGGGAAAGAATTTCCGCACCCTTGTTCAGAATGTGTTCAGGGTCATCAGCACTGGATATCAATACATCATCAATCGCCCGTTTCTCCCGTGAACTTAATTCGACAGGTTCAATCAGATGGTCAAGATAATAGCGGTAACCGCTCTGTGTGGGAATTCTCCCCGCAGAAGTATGTGGCTGGACAAGATATCCCATTTCGGACAAAGATGCCATTTCGTTACGGACTGTTGCGGAAGAAACCGAAAAGTCAAGAAAATTCAACAGCGTTTTTGAACCGACAGGTTCGCCTGTTTCGATGTATTGTCTGACAATTACACCCAGAATTTTACTTTTTCTTAAAGGTAACTCCACCGTAAACACCTCTTATTCAGTTTTTGTTAGCACTCTTAACTTTCGAGTGCTAACTTGAGTATAATTTACCACGTATTCCTGTATTTGTCAAGTATGCTATTTGTAAAATAATTATTAAGAAAAGAAAAAAACAACTTGTTCACAGATTGTTTACAATTTAAAGCGTTAAGTTTGTCAGAAACCGTACCCATATATATAGTATAGAACAAAATACAGGCATATTCAAAAATAAAGAAAGGATTCTCAACATGGAAAAAATTTACACCCTTATGGAACAGTTACTCAGAATTGACGATGAACTCAACGCAATCGGTTACATTAACCGCCGAATGTATGACGATATCCGAAAAGATGACAGTGAAAAAAATGACGATATTGCTCTGATGTGTGTTACTGAAAAATATCTCACTGCACTTTCTCACGAACTGAAAGACGGTATCAAAATTCTTGATGAATACATTGTCGCAAAAAAATAGCAATATTCAGGGGATTTTCCCCCTGAATATCGCTACCAATGATTTTTCTCATAAAAAAGACATACGTTTTAACACCTTGCAAAAGGCTTTCCTGAAATTCGGGATAACGAAAGATTTTATTTGGCAGGAAACTTTCCCCTGATATCACTTACCCCTGAAATATAGTCCATAGAAACATTGTAAAATCTTGCCAGTATAATCAGACTGTCAACAGGAATACGGGTTTTACCGCTTTCATAGTCGCAATAGGTACGCTGTCCTATGTGGAGTATATCAGCTACTTTCTGCTGAGTCAGACCCTTTTCCTCACGGATTTGTCTTATACGTTGATTATATTGCATAACTTCACCTCAATACTCATTACGGAAAATATACTGATAATAACATTATAAAAAAACAGGAATTATATATTGACTTTTAGTGCTATAAACGCTAAAATATTTAAGAGTAATATACTCTTAATATTTAATTCCAACAAATTCTGCTAAAATATATTCCCAAAAGTCAACAAAGGAGGTTGATAATCAGAAGCATTACGATAGTAGAGGATTAATTGTAAGTAATTTGTATCCGGAAATTTTTTTAATTAAGGAGGTAAACGTATGAACAGCAAAGGAACAACAATAAGGAAGTATGCCGCAGCCATAAAAATTATAGGAATTATTCTGACAATATGTCTTACTATATTCCTGTGGATAGAGGCGGGCGAATCTTATTCCCGAACAGAAAAAATATACATTATAGCGGGATTTATCAATCTGATTACAGGCATTTTTATATCAATGTTTTCAGCAGTCCTGATTGACGGTTTCGGAGAATTAGTGGAAAACAGTGCCAGAACAAACCATCTTCTTGAACAGATGCAGAATACGGAATCAACAGAAAACACTTGAACCTGAAAAGGAGAAACAACCATGATTGATGATGAAAATAAAACGAAAAAACCAGAAAAAGAAAAAAGCGAACTGGAAAAATTACATGAACGTACAGAACGTGGGTGTCTGATTGCTTTGATTGTCATCTGTATTATTATTGGTATCGGCGTTACTTCATGTAGCATAATGTCGACAGGAAATTCGTCTAAATGGGACAGCCTGAGTGACAGTGAAAAAGCATGGTATTATGAAAATTACGGTGACGGACAATATGATGAATACAGAAAAGCAATAGACGATTACAACGCTAATCATTGAATTATCTGTATGAAAATACAATACTAAAAGACAAAGGAGGAAAAAATAATGTTCAACAAAAAAGGAGATGCAAGTCTGTGGACAATTGTCGGCGGTGTACTGATAGCTCTGATTCTTTTTTTCGTTATCGGATAATGAAAAAAGAAATCAGAATCATTGCGGTAGCATTTGCCATATATATTTTCAACAGACTATGCAAAGGATATATCAATATTCCGCTCATCGGTTATTTGTGTAAATGTCACCTCAATGACTATATCGGTGGTATTATCTTTCCCGCATATGTCAACATCTTACTGATACAGACAAATCGGAAACCTGTCAAATCATATTCAGCCATAGGAACAATGATGCTGTGCTGTGGAATTGTATGGGAATATATTTTTCCTTATCTGTTTGCCTACAGTACATCAGATATTCTTGATGTGGTATC
>CACYBZ010000325.1 GCA_902772795.1 uncultured Ruminococcus sp.
AGCGACTTCCACACCCATATCCACCAGTTTCTTTATCGGCTGGCAGAAAGAAAGTACGGTATCAAAATCTATACCGTGTTTAAGATTTCCTGCAAGTGATTCTCCGCTTAATTTCAGCAGAATTCTTTTATATTTAGGTGTCATAATCAAAATTCCTTTCAGATATAAAGTAATTGGGCAGGGGAATAAGCATAACCCCTATCAATAATACTATATTTAGAAAACAATGTAAAGTAAATGTTGAAGAATTTATTTTAATTTCACAATTACCCGCAGGCAGAAAAAGCGTATCAGTCTGCACAAGCGGTCAGCGGAAAGACAGTTTTTGGTGAACAGAAGTAAAAAAAATTCCTCAAAAGAGAAAATTTCGTTACTTTGGAAAATGATGACAGTTTTTATTATCGAAAAAGTTTGGTAAAACCCTTTACAAAAAAAGATTTCAATGTTATACTTTACAAAGAGTGTTGGCAGAAATATTATTTGTTGATTTTTAAAATTATCCTGAGAAGAAGGAGGAAAGCTGTTTTGAAGAAAGTAGTAGTAGTGCTGTTGTTCGCAGTGATGATGTTGACAAGCGGACTTACCGCAATGGCTGTGTACAGTCCTGAACTTCCGACAGAGGGAGGAACAGATACTTCCACCTGTCCGAGAAGATGCAGAAGATGGGCAAGACGTGGCGGTTATGATTACGATTATGATTACGGCTACAGTAATATTGTTTACCGTGGCGGTGGTGGCGGCGGTGTCGTAGTTGTTGACATGTCGCCAAAAACAGGCTATTCCGATATCTATGCTATTCTGGCCGTTGCAGGAGTACTGATGTGTGGCGGTATGGCAGTATATTCGGGAAAGAAAATGAGAGAAGAAAACTGAACATCATGCAATGAGCCACGCATTTAGCGTGGTTTTGTTGTATACCGTTTACAGAAAAACAAGGAGTAGTCTATGGAAGAAAGAAGCAGAAAATGGGAAATTATATTTATCATATCGCTGATACTGGTTCTGGTGGGAATGGTGGCGATATGTATTTACTTTTACAAGATGTACACAGGCGGTAACGAATATGATGACCTGAAGAAGAAAGTGGTATCTTCGCAGATTGAGTCTTATACAGGAAACCCGAGTGATAATGACGATGCCGATGCACCGCTTGACAATATTGCTCCCGATACCGTCAAAAAGAACAACGGTATCAATTTTACCGAACTCTGGAAAATCAATAAGGATTTGTATGCCTGGATTAAAATTCCCAACACAATGATTGATTATCCGATAGCCCAGTATCTGGGAGATGACGATACATATTATTTACATCACAATATGTATAAGGAAAGTGCTTTTGCGGGTTGTATTTATACCGAAAAAGCAAACCGTCAGGATTTTTCCGACCGTAACACCGTTCTTTACGGACATAATATGCAGAACGGGTCAATGTTTCGTGGACTGCACGATTTTCAGGACAAATCTTTTTTTGACAAAAACAAATATATTTATATCTATACCCCTGAGAGAACGCTGACTTATGAAATATTTTCCGCCTATGCGTATGATGACAGGCATTTGCTCAGTTCCTTTGACTATGAAGATGACAAAGTATGGAAAGATTATCTGGACTATGCACAGAAACCCGTCAATTCAGCGATAGGGTATAATTCCCGAAAGGTAGACATTACTACTTCTGACACCATCATTACTTTAAGCACTTGTCTGGGCAGTTCGGGGTCATTACGATATCTGGTACAGGGAGTGTTGATAAAAGATGAACCTGCCGAGTAACGGGAACGAAACAGAAAAAGACAATGGTATTTCCACACAGGAAAGCCGTTCATCAGAGAGCCGTCATCGTCATCACCATCATCACCACCATCATTCTTCAGAAAAATCCGAATATGGTCGGTTGCACCGAAAGAAAGGCAGTTCATCGCATCACCACCATAGTCATCACCATCATCATAGTCACAGTCACAGCAGTGAACATGAATATGAAGTACATTACGGCAAATATAATTTTTCAGTCAATCCCGAAGAAGAGGGAGTACCTGTTGCCCGATATCGGAAAATCTCCCGTCGAAAACAACGGCAGATGCAGGCACAGCAGAAAAATCCGCAGAAGAAAAAGAGAAGCAAGGTCTTTATTGTTTGCCGAAGAATCGGAATTACGTTGCTTGTTTTGCTGATAGGTATTGCAGTTACACTGGCTGTGTTAATCAATATGGGACGCAACAGTCTGCTGAAAGAGGACAGAATCAAACTGCCGATGAACGTGGAAACAGACGGAGAGTATATTATTTATAAAGGTCATAAGTATAAGTTCAATGACCATGTTTATACATTGCTGTTTGCGGGAATAGACAGAAAGACAGAAGAACATAATGAAAAGGTATTCGGAACAGCAGGACAGGCAGATGCAATATTTCTGCTTGCCGTAGATACGACCACCAGCAAATATAAGCTGATGGCACTCTCAAGAGATGCGATGGTAGATGTCAATGTCTGTGATATGGCGGGCAATTTCAAAGGCACAGAAAAAATGCAGATATGTTTGTCACATGCCTATGGTGACGGTGCGGAAAGCAGTAATGAAAACCTGAAGCGGTCGATATCCAGACTGTTTTACGGAATTACCGTAGATGCGTATTTCACAGTAGACCTTGATGTCATACCGATACTGAACGATGACGTAGGTGGAGTTACCGTAAAAGTCATAGAAGACCTTACCAATTGGAATCCGATTTTCAAAGAGGGTGAAACGATAACTTTAAAAGGCGATGAAGCAGAAACCTATGTCAGAGCCAGAGATGTTATGGGAGATGAAAACCAGAACAATCTGCGTATGGAACGGCAGAAAAGTTATATTGATGGGTTTGTCAATAACACGCTGAGTATGACAAGACGGCGGATTACCACACCGATTACGTTGTACAATGACATATCGGAGTACAGCCGAACGGATATTACAGTACCTATTATATCCTATCTGGCGACATTGCTGGTAGGACAGGAGTTTGAAGCAAATGAAGATATGGTAAAAATTCCGGGAAAAACCGTTATGGGAGATAAATATGCCGAATTTCATGTTGACGAAGCGGGACTTTTTGATATTATTGTACAAACCTATTATACAAGGGTAGACTAAGAAAAAAATTTACCGTTGTTTTTCGACAAATAAATATTGTATTTTTTGTTATAGTGTAGTAGAATAGGGTTGCTTTTATGAAGAGGTATCAGGAATGACATTTGACAACGTAAAAAAAGGATGTATGTTATGAGAAAAAAGATAATCATGTTATTTTTGTTGGTTTTGGCGGTATCATCGTTGGGAGCTTGTAAGCAGAACAATAAAATAGATTTTGTAGATTACAGTTTTTCCGAGTATACAGAACCGCCGACACAGAAAAGCACCAAAAAGCCGACGGAAACAACAAGTGAGCACTCCAGTGAGAAAACAAGTGAGAAAACGAGTGAAAAATCCAGTGAGCACTCCACAGCAAAAGTTACCGAAGTTCCCACACAGAAACCCACAGAGAAAGCGACAAAAAAGAAGAAAGATGAAGAAGTAGTTATCAATAACAGACCGTCAGAGGAAATGACTCAAAAACCGACACAGGCACCTGAACCTGAAACTGTTCCGACGCAGGCACCTGTTGTTCCTACAGAGGCTCCCACGACCCCTCCTACACAGCCGCCGATAGTGACGACAGCCGATGATATCAAGTTTATGTATAACGGTTATACTCTGACACTGGACGCAGATTTCAATGCGGTAGCGGGAGGATTAGGAACACCCGATGATAAAATAGAAAGTCATCGCAGTACGCTGTCCGATGAGGAGTATATCTACACTTACAGTAATATGCAGGTACATACCTACGTCAAAGACGGTGTGGAAAGGATAGAAGATGTCCGTGTAGACGGCATAGGCAATGCCAGCACGGCAAAAGGAATTGTTGTGGGTAATCCTGTATCATATGTCAAGAGTATGTATGGAAAACCGACATCAGAAGATACCGTTATTCTTAAATACAAAGTGGATAATCAGTTGATTATTTTCTACCTTGCGGGTGACCGAACCACGATAAGCGGGTTTGCTATTGTCAGGGAGAAATAAGAAACGAAACAGGAATGAAAAAACACGCTGATTTTCAGTTATCAGCGTGTTTTGTTGCAAAGCAATGTATTTAAAGGAAAAGTATTCAGCCCTCAGATTTGGGCTTTTTGATTTTGGAAGCAATTCCCGCAAAGAAAGCAGGAAGTCCGTCAATCTGGATAATCAGATAGCATAATACAATAAAAGCA
>CACYBZ010000326.1 GCA_902772795.1 uncultured Ruminococcus sp.
TCTTTCTTCTCTGTGTCCGTTAATATCCCGCAGTGTCCCTCTGAGAATATCTATGGCAATCAGAATTTTATCTTTCTGATTTAAGGTAACTTTGGCAAAAGGATAACCTGTTTCGATAATATAACCTTTTTGGAAAATTTCGTCAATAATTTCCTGACAGTAAAAAACAGAATACTGATAGGAAAAGGCTTTCATCAATGCCATATGAATATGTCTTCCATGATGATTTTTTCCGAACAGTGATGACGGGGGTATGTGCTTGTGAGTAGCAAAAGACCAATAATGCCATGTCACATTATGTAATTCAAAACAGCAAGGCGAAAAAATTTCTGACTGACCATAGCTGGAAAAATGCCATAAATCAATATTTTGTAATGTAGGGCTGTCTATTGCCCCGTGATAAATCCAGATGCGGTCGTTATTATGAGAACAGAGAAATATTGTTTTCTGTTTTTCTGTGAGCGAACGAAACAGCAGTTTGTTATTCATTATTGTAATATAAGCCGTATCCTCATTTTCTGATAAAGATACTTTCAGATTTTTCTCACACGGTGTGCCATTCGGATAGATAACTCTGACCCACTTCGGAAACGCTAATTTGTGAAAATCCTCTTTTCTGATAATCGCATCGGCATAGTAAACACCCGAAAGTATATAAGGAGGTGTTTCAATCCAGTTTGTGTATACAGGAGTTCGGAATTTAACCTTATCGCACTCAGAAAAATCAATCTGACAGTCACAGTTTACCGAATTTTTCTCCATAATCACAGATGACCCTCTTGGGAATTTGATTTTTGACCGATAGCCGACAATAATAACATCAATTTTATCATTGTTATCTAAGGCAACCATTTTGTATAAGGATTGTAACGGTGTACCGCTGAAAATTGTACCGTCTATATGTAGAGGATAGCCGAAATTTTGATTTACCGAAAAGGTCTGCAATCCGCTTTGTGCAAATGATTTTTCACCTATATGATAAAGAAAACGGGGCGATAAATCAATGTGGATAAGATTTCGGCAACGGAAAAACGCATAATCTCCCATAGAAAACAAAAAAAACGGTAAATGTACTTCGCTAAGATTTTCGCAACCGTAACAGACACAATCGGGAAGATGGGTTATACTATCTGAAAAAACAATCCTTTCGACAGTCTTGCGGTCAAACAGCTTCATACCTAATTTGGTAACGGTATCGGGCATTTCTACACTTCTGATATGACTGTCGGCAAAACATTCTTTGGCAAGTTCATTGACTTTTCTGTCCCCTATTCTTGCAGGAACAATAACATCTGTTTCTTTACCATGATAGTTGGTAATACGGATATGTTTGGATTTTTTACGAAAAGACCACCCTGAATTTACAGCCTCTTTTTCCGTGAGTGATATTTCAGGTACATCATATTTCTGAAAAACTGTTATCGAAGGTGAATAAACAGTCCGTTGTTGGAGTTTGTCTTTACGTTGATGTGAAGAAAAAAAGGTATCAAAAAGCCCCATAATCTTCCTCCCTTAGTAATCGATAATCTGATAATCCTTATAAAATTTTCCAAAATCAGTAATTTTTGTTTCGTGCAGATTTTTAACAATCGGATAGAGTATCCGACAAGCACCGTCTTCAAAGGTAAGATAAGGCTGAAAATTCTTACTGATTTCGTATTCAGGCGGAAATTGATTGGATACCCACCCAGGGTCGCAGGAATAAACATAGATATTGTCTTTGGCAAAATCAGTGGCAACAGAATGTGTCATCATATTCAAAGACGCTTTTGCCATGTTGGTATGTACATGACGGGCAAGTTTCTGTTTTGTCTGAAATCTTCCCTCAACCGAACTGACGTTGATAATAAATTTATTTTCAGATGGATTATGTAACATCATTTGTCGTATACCGCTTGTCAGCAGAAACGGTGCGGTAACATTAATTAACTGTACTTCCAGCATTTCTTTAACAGAAATATTTTCCGCTTTGCGTACCCAGGAATTTTCCAGCGGTGTTTCCCCATACTCACAGACAGTACCGAACGGCACAAGTGTATTTGTTGCATCGTTCTGATGATTGCTTAAAACAAGATGGTTACTGTTTGCCAAAAGCAACTGATTTTCGTGAGCATTAAGCATAGCATAGTAATCGTTTGATTTTTTTACGGTCTGTGCAGCATTGTTTATCAGAATATCGACCTGATTTCCGGCTATTGTCTGAATTTGCCATAATAATTCTGACAGCAAATCCACTCTTAACAAATCAAATCCGATAATAAATAAACGGTCTTTGAATTGTTCAAAATCATGTTCTTTGGCATACTGTTCCATAGCCGTTTTAGGATAGCGTGTGACAGCTATAACTTTAGCACCGTTTCTCAACATTCGCAGACATACCGCATAACCGATTTTTATTCTTCCTCCTGTAACTACCGCTGTTTTTCCGCTGAAATCACAGGGCATATTTCTCATATTGCGGTTGAGTCCGGCACATTCTTCGCAGATACCATAATGTTCAACCACATTCTTTCGGCACATCAGACAATTTCTCATTGTGGACTCCTTGACATTTTTTATTTATACCTTATAATGAAAGTGTCGGTAGTTTATGTATAAAATCTCTCTCCGCAGGAGAGGAAGTGGCTTGCCACCCGACAAGGGAGTATAGTTCAACCTGAGAACAATCCGTTCCGCAAATTACGGAAAAACGGCGGTGAAACTCCGCTGCTCCCTTTTTCATTTACAGACCTGTTATCATAACGGGTCTGTTTTTTGTTGTATAAAACTTATTTCAGTCTGACAATATTGGCAACAATACTTTTTTCGGTAATATCCAGTGTGCCGTATGTACCGTAAGAACCGTGTGCCGACCCGGGGTTCATAATATACAGACCGTCCATATAATCCACATATGCGGTATGGGTATGCCCGAAAAGCAGAATTTCACAACCGTTTTCACGGGCGGTATTGATAATATTCTGATAAGTAAATTTCACCTGATAGAGATGTCCGTGGGTAATCATAATTTTTCTGCCGTTCATGGTAAAGAACTCTGTTGTTTTACACGACGTTCCCCAGTCGCAGTTTCCTCTGACGCAGATAAACATTTTTTCGGGGAAACTGTTTTTCAAATCTTCAATTTCTTCAATGCCGTCA
>CACYBZ010000327.1 GCA_902772795.1 uncultured Ruminococcus sp.
AAATCCTGCCAAGGGGCTTCGCCCCTTGACCCCACCCACTTTTGAAAAAGTGGGGCAAAACTTTTTATGGCTCACTTCGTTCGGATTATTTTCCGACAAATGGAAAAAGCCCGCTTCGCCCTCTTCAGGACAAAGCGGACGAACTGACTGCAATCCGTGGTACCACCGCTGTTCGTCGCACACTGTGCGACCTCATGAGTTAATCAGAATAACTCCAAGCTGTAACGGGCTTGTTCCCGTAACCGCCTACTTGCCGTATGTTTCAGCGGTTCGGCTCACGGAGGTAACTTCACAACGGGGTCACAGTCGTTTTCACCTGCCACGACCTCTCTGTAATGACTGTTCCGTTACTACTTCTTCCGTTCATCACCTTTATCTGTATTATAAGAAATGATGATTACTTTGTCAATAACCCGTCAGTATAAATTTTTTTCAATCGCTGAGAGTACCGCTTCCACTGCGGAAAGTTCCCGATTACATCTCAGTTCATAGATATTTACGCTTCTGAGCATGATTTCTATAAAATCCAGTAAATTATTCACACTTTCTTCATAACGCAACGTCTGGGAAAATAAAAACGATAAGGCGGTTTTACTGTCGCACTTCGTGACAGAATTTGTCGGACTTCTCCACAAAAGAAATATACTGTCAAGCGGTGCATGACTGTTACTGCCGTAATTTTCTTTTCCGTTCCATGGTGTTCCGTAAGCGGTAATAATACCGTCTTTTTCTCTTAGTATAGGCTTGTCACCGTTGATGATTTCCACTTCATCGCCAAAATACTTTTTCCACAGACAGATATGTGTTGTCTTTCCTGTACCGCTGGGGGCAGTGAACAGATACGCTTTCCCCTTGTATCGGATAACCGCACCGTGCATTAAAATACCGTGATAGTCTTTGGTAATTTTTCGGCAGATTTTACGGTATACCGCAAGCGACTCGCATAAGGCAAAAGAAATACTTTCTTTCATATTTCCCGAATTCTGACGATAAATCTCCGCCTCGCTACGGATATCTTCTTTTGTCAGACAAATATCAAATTCGGCTTCGCCATCAACGGCAAATGCCGAAAGCTGTTGTTTCAGATAATCGCTTTCGGGACGGATTCCTATATTGATTTCCGCTATTCGATAAACAGACATAATTTCTTAAAAATCATCTCCGTTATTGTCATCTTCCAACGGCTCATTATCATCAACATATCCCCCAACAGAAGAACTCTCCTGTGTTTTTGCAGAATTCTGTTCACCTGTTGTCTGCATACCCGACGGTGTACCACAACCACATAACACCGTTGCCAGATACCCTGTCAATACCATTGCTATTATTAATTTTTTCATATTTTTCTACCTCTTTTCTTTTGTATACAGTTTGTTTTCCGCTTTCACTATACATTACTATTTTACACGCTTTTCTGACTTCTTGCAATAGGTATTGACTTTTTATTGATAAAGTGCTACACTGTTCGGTAACATCTGATCTGAAAGTTATTATTTCTGACGGAAAAGAGTACACATAACACAGACTGTTCTATCAGGTTTATTGTCACTCCGTCGGATTGCCACGGAGTGTTTATTTTTTATCTATGGAGGTTTTTTTATGAACAGAGTCGCTTTAATCGGAATTATGATTGAAGATAACAAGGTCGCTGAAGAAATCAATGCTATCCTGCATGAGTACTCAGAATATGTTATCGGCAGAATGGGTATCCCTAATGTGAAAGGGAAAATGAATGTCATCAGTATTGTTCTTGATGCTCCTGTTGATGTCATCAATGCCGTTTCGGGAAAACTTGGTCGTGTGGAGGGCGTTACTTCCAAAAGTATCTGTTCCCGACTTGAGGAGGAATAATCATCAATACTGCTTGTTTTCAACTGATTGACAAACTTTACCGCACTTCCGTTCTTGACAGAACAGAATACGCTACCCTTATCAATAACCGAAATGAACAGGTTGCCGAATATCTTTTTTCCCTTGCCGACAAACGCCGTCAGGAATATTACGGCAAAGCTGTTTTTGTCAGGGGATTGATTGAGTTCACCAACTACTGCAAAAATGACTGCTACTACTGCGGAATACGCAGTAGCAACCGTAATGTATCCAGATACAGACTTTCAGAAGAAGATATCATACAATGTTGTCAGGAAGGGTATGCCCTGGGATTCCGTACTTTCGTTCTTCAGGGCGGTGAAGACCCCTATTTCAACGATGACAGAATGTGCCGTATTGTTTCGTCCATAAGAAAACAATTTTCAGATTGTGCCATTACCCTATCTATCGGCGAAAAAAGTCGGGAAAGCTATCAGCGTTTCTTCGACGCAGGGGCTGACCGCTTTCTGTTAAGACATGAAACGGCTGATTTCTCCCATTATGCCATGCTCCACCCTGAAACGCTTTCCCCGCAGAACCGACAACGCTGTATTATGGATTTGCAGTCTATCGGTTATCAGGTGGGCACAGGGTTTATGGTAGGCTCTCCTTTTCAGACAACAGACAATCTTGTTTCAGATATGCTGTTTCTGCACGCCGTTCAGCCGTCAATGGTGGGAATAGGCCCTTTTATCGCCCATAAAGATACGCCGTTCGCTGACAAACCGTCAGGTACACTGGAACTTACCCTGTTTATGATAGGACTTATCCGTCTGACTTTGCCCTATGCCCTCATTCCGTCCACTACCGCCTTAGGCACTATCTCTCCCATCGGTCGGGAACTGGGACTCAAGGCAGGTGCTAATGTTGTCATGCCCAATCTCTCCCCCGTCAGCGTGAGAAAAAAATATATGCTCTACGACAATAAAATCTGTACGGGCGAGGAATCTGCACAATGTGTGCAGTGTCTGAAAAACCGTGTGGAAAATGTCGGCTATCATATTGTTGTCAGCCGTGGCGATGTCGCCCGCAAGGAATTTGAAATCTAACTGTAATAAGCGAGGAATATAACAATGTATAACCCTAAATCTCTCAAAGCAGAGGAATTTATTGACCATAATGAAATTTTGGCAACACTCGACTATGCCGAAAAAAACAAGAACAATCGTGAACTGATTGAATCTATTCTGGAAAAGGCTAAACCGAGAAAAACATCTCGTGGCGTGGAATGTAGCGGACTTTCCCACCGTGAAGCAAGTATTCTGCTTGCGTGTGAACTCCCTGACATCATCGAAAAAATGTATGCTCTGGCAAGGGAAATCAAACAGGCGTTCTACGGTAACAGAATTGTTATGTTCGCTCCGCTTTACTTGTCCAACTACTGCGTCAATCAGTGTGTTTACTGTCCCTACCACTATCAGAACAAAACTATCCCCAGAAAAAAACTGACACAGGAAGAAGTCGCCAGAGAAGTTATCGCTCTTCAGGATATGGGGCATAAGCGTCTTGCCATAGAATCGGGCGAAGACCCTGTAAACAATCCTATTGACTACATCATCGACTGCGTAAAAACGATTTATTCCGTCAAGCATAAGAACGGAGCTATCCGCAGAGTCAATGTCAACATCGCTGCGACTACCGTTGAAAATTACCGCAAACTGAAAGAAGCCGAAATCGGCACTTATATTCTCTTTCAGGAAACGTATCACAAGGAAAGCTATGAAAAACTGCACCCCGCAGGACCAAAGCATAACTATGCCTACCATACCGAAGCTATGGACAGAGCTATGGAAGGTGGTATTGATGATGTCGGACTGGGTGTATTGTTTGGTCTTGAACTCTATAAATATGAATTTGCAGGTCTTTTAATGCACGCCGAACACCTGGAAGCTGTACACGGTGTAGGCCCTCATACTATCAGTGTTCCCCGAATCAAACGGGCTGACGACATCGACCCCACTGTCTTTGACAACGGCATTGATGATGATACTTTCGCTAAAATTATCGCCTGTATCCGTATTGCTGTCCCGTATACGGGCATGATTGTTTCCACAAGAGAAAGTGAAAGCTGTCGTAACAAGGTTATCAGCCTTGGCGTTTCACAGATTTCGGGTGCATCAAGAACATCTGTCGGCGGATACGCAGGCTATGACGAAAAGGAAAGACCTCACGATACCGAACAATTTGACGTTTCTGACCAGCGTTCTTTGGACGAAGTAGTAAGATGGCTGATGGAACTGGGTTATATTCCCTCGTTCTGTACTGCCTGCTACCGTGAGGGACGTACAGGCGACCGTTTCATGAGTCTGTGCAAGACGGGACAAATTCAGAACTGCTGTCACCCCAATGCACTCATGACCCTCAAAGAATTCCTTGAAGATTACGCTTCCCCCGAAACCAGAACCATCGGCGAAAAATTAATCGCTGACGAACTGGAAAATATTCCCAATCCCAAAGCCAGAAAACTGGCTAAAGAATATATCGAAAATATTCATCTTGGCAAAAGAGATTTTCGTTTCTGATTTTCACCAATATCAGGGGCTCTGCTTCTGAAGCCCGCAAGCCTCCCCCAAGGCTTGACCGAAACTTTAAGGCGAAATCGGCTGTTGCAGATTTCGGAAAACGTAGAGAAAAAATCCGAACGAAGTGAGCCTTAAAAAGTTTTGTCCAACTTTTTCAAAAGTTGGTGGGATTTTTAAGGGCGAAGCCCTTAAAC
>CACYBZ010000328.1 GCA_902772795.1 uncultured Ruminococcus sp.
CAACGGAATACACAACAACATCTTTCGCCAGTCTTTGGTGAATTTCATTCTTGCCATCACCACTGCCAGAATAATCAGATTGAGAATTCCTGTAAAATAAAACAGATATTTCAATACCGTTGCTCTGGCAATCGCTCCGTAAGAAAGAAAAATGTCTTCCAGAAAACCACCTGTGTATTTTGGCACTCCTACCTCATTTTCTGCTGTTTCTGTGTAGGGGTGCCAGTCAACATCACACTCAACGGCAATCACCCTGTTGAACAGAACTGCCATCGCCCTGAGTGACGCATGCGGTTCAAGAATAATACTCTTTACAGCCAATCGGCAAATATTGACAATCCCTACATCGTTCAGAACTTCAAGATTGAATTTTTTTCCGTTTTTCGCCCACTTGATACTGTTGAAATCACCACACTGATAGTCATTCCACGACTCCTGCTCAGCTATGGAATACGCAAAATTCCTTAATTCATCGTCCATCTTTTCCGGGTGTTCCTTGATGACATTGGCAATAATCGTCATGGGCATACCTGCCATTTCCACACTTCGCTTCTCGGCACTCTGTACCCCCAGCAGGCTGTACATCGGTATCTTTATCAGGAAAAACAATGCCATGAACATCGCAACAAAGGCAATAATCTGCTTTTTCTCCATATAAAAGGCAACACCCACACACAACGGCAAAATAAATAAAACTGCATTATGTCTGAAAATCGTTGCCAGAACAGCAAAAACTACAAACAATATCAGATTTCGTGTTTTCTTTATCCATTTTCCTCCGCTAAAGAAAATGTGTATCGTATAGGACATTACCATGACGGACGCAATCGAAAACGCAATATCCTTTGTCGGAATCACTGCCAGACTCTGAATGGACGGATTCAGTAAAATGAAAAGCATACTGCCAACAGCAAATCTTTTTCCCGCATACTTCATCAGAACGTATTCCATATAAGTCAGTGCCGATGACAAATACAGAATCTGCATAAACACAATACTGCCGATTTGTCCCGTCAGCTTGTAAGGCACAGTGAAAAACAAAAAGGTATGCAAAGCCGGGTGCCAGTCATTATAATCATTTCTGACCACCTGGGTATACTGGTTAATACTGTCGATAACAAATCCTCCCGGAAACACCGACATATACCGTATAAAGAAAAAAAGAAAATTTACACCAAAAAACAGGATAAACCAAATCTTCTTCTCTTTAGCCGGGTATTCCTGATTCCGTACAACAATATTCACTTTGCGTATGCAGGCAAAAACTTTCGGACTACCAAACAACGTTACCACAAAAATCAGTGCAACTGTCAGCAATACCATCCAGATATTATAATCATTCATTGTCAGAACCTTTAACGTAAACAATATCGTTACGTATAAAGCCACAATCACACCATTGAGTCCCTCAGAATAATTGAAAAACCGTTTTAACAATACTTTTTCCTTCTTTCTTTATATTTGCAAAAGTATCTATATTTTACCATATCCTCTGCCGTTTGTCATAACAATTCCGAAAAAAATAATATTAAAAAATAACCTTTCTGCTATAAAATTTCCTGTTGACAAAACATTAGAAAAAGACTATTATATGACTTGTATAATTCATCTTTTTTGCAGAGTATAGAACAATGTTTTTTTTTTAAGCAAATTTTTTTCATTGAAACTCCTTGTCTTTTGATAGAGTTTACATATTGAACAAAATAGTTGAATTATTATGATGTTTATTGTAATAATATTAGGACATCAGAATGTCGACAAATAAATGTTGACATTTACTGTATCTGATGTTATAATGATACCGTCTTAGAGATGAATTGATTAAAATTCAAATAATCTTTTGCTAATACCTTTTTTCATATATACCTTCCAAAGTGAAAACGCACATCAGTCCGGTGTGCGTTTTCGCTTTGCTGTTTTATGGTACATACTATTTCTCAGAAAATCCTGTTCCGTAAAAAAAGCGGTGTTCTGCCCTCTGACAGATACCGCTTCTTCCTTTTTATGCTTCAACGATAACTCCTGTTTCTTCAGCCTCTTCCGTCACGGTACTTTCGGATTCCTGCATCAATCTGTCATAGGTATCCAGCAGATAATTCACTACATTGACTGCTCCCTCACCGATATGCTCCCATGTTTCACTTCTCGCCTTGTCCCTGCCTCTGGCAAATGCAGGATTTTCAATACAGTTATCAATGACCTGTTTGATTTCGGGAAATTCGCTTTCCGAAAGCGGAATGCCGATCTGAGAAAGTATTTCAAAACACCACAATTCTTTGTCCAGCCAGCAACAGTCATATGGCGACTTGTCAAAATGAGTATCCGCATAAATGACAGGCTTGTTGTAAATCAGTGCATAGTCGAAAATAACACCCGAAAAGTCCGAAATCAGAATGTCAGAACGGTACAGCACATCAAAATTGTCATTATCCCTGTTCCACTCCAGCATATCACTTTCAGGATATTCTGCCATCAGCTTATCCATCAGTTCTTTTTCTGAAACAAACGACTGCGGGTGCGGTCGGATAATGATATGATAACCGGTATTCTTTAAAGCGTCGATGATTTTACCTCCATAACAACTGAGAATGCCACTTGTTCCCCATGACGGTGCTACAAGTACTGTCTTTTCATGTTCCCCCAACGGCGGTGCCTGTATAAGACGTTTCCTCATCTCGTCCATGTAGGGAATTCCCACGATTTTCAGTTCTTTTTCGGGCAGATTTCTCAGCTTTTCCAGAGCTCTTATGTCGTCCACCTGATACTGTCCAGAAAGCAGAACAGCATCGTAATAATCAATACCGAACATACGGTAAAGCGTGATATCACTTGACGCATGGGGAATGTGCACATACCACGAAACATCTCTGGAGCGTTTCCACTGATAAACGTCCAGACCAGGAGTAGTGGAGAAGAGAATGTCCGCACTAAGAAAATTCAGTTTGCCGAAAGCACGGTTTCCTTCTCCTATGAACTCACAGGTAACGTGTTCATAGGCTTTGGCTAATGCGGGATCATCAGGTGATGCCGTCATATAGTGAATCGGTTTGCCTCTTTTTTCAAACTCGTCACATATCGGTTCAAAGATATTCCAGTAACGTTTGCTGTCTGAAAAAATAGCGATGGGAATTCTTTGCGAACTTTCCTGCTTTTTCCCTCCACTCGCCTTCATTTTAAACTTGACAAAAAGATTTTTGCACAGATAAATTACTGATCCCACAACGGTAATCAGAATCGTAAACAACATACTTCCCGTTCCTGGGTCAATATACCATAAATACATAAACAACCGCTCCTTATTCGCAAGACTATTTCTTGCCCTCAGACTTAACAACTACATTTATACCATAAATGATTTGATTATTCAAGCAATATTTCCTGACACCAGTAACAATTTCTTTTTTGGGTATGGTTTAAGGACGTTGCCCTTAAAAATCCCAAAAGTGGACAAAACTTTTCATTGTCATAGCTATACAATGAGAAAATTATTCCAACCGCACAGATAGAACTTTTTTATGGCTCACTTTGTTCGGACGGTTGACAATCATGACATATACAAAAAGAACCGTCTGTATTTCTGTAACAGCTGTCCTTTTTTGCTTACCACAAAATCCCTGCAAGAGTACCCACAAGTACACCGATAAATATTGCTCCTACACCTACCCACATAAACACAATTCGGACAATTTTCCCGACTTTATCATCAGGCAGATAAAACTCATCGGTTTTTTTGGGATTGTAGTGGATATATACCGTATCTCCGACCGAATACTTAGGGGGATTTGTTCCGTAGGCAGATTTTCTTTCGACAGTTTCCCCTGTTGCGGTAGTATATTG
>CACYBZ010000329.1 GCA_902772795.1 uncultured Ruminococcus sp.
ATCGGGAAATTGCGTTGAACAAGGCGTTTGGTATGGTTTATCTTGATGAAGGCGGGTTGTTTACAGCTGACGAAAACGGCAATTTTACGCTGAAAGTCGGAGTAGCGGTAGATGAGGGAAAAAGCAAAGGAAAATTCACACTAAGCGACAACCATTTACTGGTAACTTATTCGGACGGTACACCTGATACTTTCTTATACATTCCCAGTTATCAGAACTGTCAGGTTGTCAAAGTGCAGGTGAACAGCTATTATGTGTATTTTTATAAAACATAAATGGATACCATATAAAAGGGGGAAATATGGGAAAGAAAAGATTTATACCAAAACTGATTGCTCACATCAAAAACTATCTTTATAAGAATGATAAAGACCATATTCCTATGATAGCAGGACAATCCGCTTTTTTTGTGTTGTTGTCAGCCATTCCGTTTTTCATTTTTACTTTTTCTTTGCTGACGGCTATGGGAATTTCGCAGGATATCCTGATGCGTTATTATGTGAAGCTGGAAGAGTCGTTCAATCTGGGGGATTATCTTCAGAAAATTATTGATGAAACCTATAATAAATCCATGGAACTGGCATTTACTACTGTAGCGGTTACTTTATGGTCGGCAGGAAACGGGATTTATGCGGTGACGCAAGGGCTGGATATCATTTATGGGATTGATGATGAACGTCATTGGCTGGTCAAGCGTTTTTTAGCCACACTGCATACCCTGTTTCTGTTGCTGGTGCTGGTTATTCTGCCGTTGTCTTTATTTTTGTTCGACCTGTTATACTATTTTGTCGCTCCCTATATGAATATGTTGCCATTTGCCGTACAGATTGTTTTCAGTCTGCGGTATCTGCTGTTTTTCCTTTTATTAGTGATGGCGATTTCTGTGGGGCTGAAATTTTACCTGAGAACAAGAGTAAAGAAAAAATATCTTTCCAAATTCAAGATGCAGTTGCCGGGGGCAGTCATTACAGCTCTGGGCTGGATAGCCGTTTCATGGGTAATGAATATCTATATCAAGAATTTCAACGGATTTTCGTTATACGGAAGTCTTACCTACCTGGCAGGAATGATGTTTTCCGTTTATTTTACGATATATATTTTCCTGTGCGGAGTGCAGTTCAACTATATTTATTGTGACAGAATTTATTTTTTCCTTTCCAAAAAGTTTCTGTTCAGAACGGACAGGGCAAGAAAATTACGCCGAAGACGATGACGGCAAAGTCATAGCAGACCTTTCTCTGCAGAGAGAAAGGTCTGCTGTTTTTATTAATGTAGTGATAAGGTGGTATTTTTTGTCGGAAAGTGATATATTTTTTGCTATTTGTCACAGCAGAAAAAATCATTATTTAAAAATCTTTGTTATGTTTTGTAATAAATATTGACAAAAATTCAATGTTGTACTAGAATTAATTAGGTAGTCAAAACAAATTTTTGAAACAGCAATTCTATCACAGGAGGGATACACAATGGAAGATGTTTTTTGCAAGAAATTTAATGACAAATTGTCAGTGAGCTATATTCTGGTAAGTCATATGGAACAGAATGTATTCAACAGTTCCAAGCGTTTTAATTTGTCGTTGAGTGAGCTGGCTATGCTGGAAGTCATCAACAAGAATCCCGTAGATGGCAGAATGATAAGCGATATCGCCAATGAACTGATGATAACGCCATCGTCGGTAACTTCAGCGGTCAACAGGCTTGCTGTGAAAGGTTATGTGGAAAGACACCGCAGTCTGAAAGATGCCAGAATGGTTTATGTCAACCTTACCGAAAAGGGCAGACACGCTGACCGTATCCATAAGCGTTTCCGCAGGAATATGGCGATGGATATTCTCAAGGATATGAACGACCACGAAAAAAATATGTTGATTGACTGTATCGAAAGAATGAATAATTTTTTCCTGAAGAAAATCGACAAGAGTGTTTCCAATGCGAGTATTTTTTCAAGACATCGCAGTTAAAACAGGAAAGGATAACAGAAAATGAGTTTCAGTATTTTAGGCACAGGAAAGGCAGTTCCTGAATATGTGCTTACCAATGACGAACTTTCCACGATGGTGGAAACCAGTGACGAATGGATTTCGACAAGAACAGGCATTAAAAGGCGACATATCTGTAAAAGCGAAACCATTACCGAACTTTGTATCAAAGCCTCAAACGAAGCCATGCAGAATGCAGGCGTATCGGCAAAAGACCTTGATTTGATTATCTGTGCTACGTTGCGTGGAGAATATATCACACCGTCACAGGCGTGTGTCATTCAGAAAGAACTCGGGGCAACCTGTCCTGCTTTTGACATCAACGCAGCGTGTTCGGGGTTCATCTATGCCCTTGATGTGGCAGACGGCTTTTTTGCCAGAGGCAGGGTAAAAAAGGTACTTGTGATAGCGTTGGACAATCTTTCCAATATTGTCGACTGGAAAGACCGTAATACCTGTGTCCTGTTCGGTGACGGTGGCGGTGCTGCCGTACTGGGAGAGGGTGACGGACTGAAATATGTCGAAATCACTGCCAAAGGTGATACCAGTGTATTGCAGTGTCCTCACGGCGAAAATACTTCTCCGTTCTATGAACACCCCTCAAAACCCCCTTATCTTTATATGAACGGCCCGGAGGTTTATAAATTCGCTGTGGTTTCGATGGTCAGAGGAATCAGGAACGCCATCAGAAAAGCAGGTCTGACAGAAGAAGAAATTGACTGGGTTATTCCTCATCAGGCAAATATCCGCATTATCGAAACAGCAGTTTCCAAACTGAAAATACCGTCTGAAAGATTTATCCGTACCATTTCGGAATACGGCAATACGTCAGGCGGAAGCTGTGCGATTGCTCTGGCAGACAGTGTGGAAAAAGGACTTTTCAAAAAAGGTGACAATATTGTCTTTTGTGCATTCGGAGCAGGGCTTACCACAGGCAGCTGCGTTATCACATGGGATAAAGATTGACTCAGGGAAGGATTGACAGATTATTATGATTAGTACACCGATTAATGAACAACTCGGAATAAAATATCCGATATTTCAGGGCGGAATGGCATGGGTTGCCGATGCTTCTTTAGCGTCCGCAGTAAGCAATGCAGGCGGTCTTGGTATTATTGCCGCTATGAATTCCAACGGCGAACAGCTCAGAGCCGAAATTCAGAAATGCAAGACCCTCACAGACAAACCTTTCGGCGTAAATATTATGCTGATGAGTCCGTTTGTGGAAGAAACCGCAAAGGTTGTTGCAGAAGAAAAAATCCCCGTTGTCACAACAGGGGCAGGAAATCCCGCAAGGTTCATGCCGATGTGGCTGGAAGCAGGTATCAAAGTTATTCCTGTAACCCCGTCCACCGCACTGGCGAAAATGGCACAGAAGAACGGTGCATTTGCCGTTATCGCTGAGGGAGGAGAGTCAGGCGGTCATGTAGGCGATATCACCACAATGGCACTGGTTCCCCAGATTTGTGACGTGGTAGATATTCCCGTTATTGCAGCGGGCGGTATCGCAGACGGCAGAGGTATTGCCGCTTCCTTTATGCTCGGTGCAGTGGGCGTGCAGGTAGGTACACGTTTCCTTGTTGCCAAAGAATGTACTATCAGCCCCGAATATAAGAAGAAAGTCCTGAAAGCCAAAGACATTGACACTATCGTTACAGGAAAACGTCTTGGACACCCTGTAAGGTCAATTAAAAATGCCCTTACCAGAGAATATATCAAACGTGAATTTGACAGCAGTCAGTATTCTGATGACGACCTGGAGAAGATGACAGTCGGTGCACTACGCAGAGCGGTCAAGGAAGGTGACGTTTCTCAGGGTTGTGTGCTGGCAGGACAGATTGCGGGTATGGTCAATAAAGAACAGTCCGCACAGGAAATGATAGAAGAAATGTTCACTCAGGCAGAACAGGTGTTAGGCGGTGCATCAAAATGGGTAAAATAGCCTTGGTATTTTCGGGACAGGGAGCACAGTATACCGGTATGGGAAAAGAAATCTGTGACTGTTCCCCCCGTGCCGCAGCCGTTTTCGCTATGGCGGACAGTATCCGCCCGAACACATCAGTACAGTGCTTCACTGCTGACAAGGAAGAACTTTCTCGAACAGTCAACACACAGCCCTGTGTATTTACCGTAGATCTGGCAACGGCTGACGCTGTTAAGGAACTCGGCATTACACCCGATTATGTAGCAGGGTTTTCTCTGGGAGAGATTGTCGCACTGGGATTTTCGGGAATGATGTCGTATGAAGACGCATTCCGACTGGTCTGTAAGCGTGCCGAACTGATGGAAAAAGCCACACATGAAAATGACGGTGTCATGCTGGCAGTGATGAAACTCACGTCCGAAAGGGTAGAGGAAATCTGTTCGCAGTTTGCCGATACCTATCCCGTCAATTATAACAGTCCTGCACAGACCGTTGTTGCCACACTGGCAGAAAATGCCGATAAAATTATGGAAATCGTCAAGCAAGAGAAAGGCAAAGCCGTCAAGCTGGCAGTCAGCGGAGCATTTCATTCACCGTTCATGCACAGTGCATCAGTCGGTCTTGCCGATTACCTTGCCGATAAAACGCTGAACACTCCTGAAATCCCCGTTTACAGCAATGTTACCGCAGAACCTTACAGCGGTAATGCAGATGACTATAAATCCCTGATTACCCGACAGGCAGAAAATCCCGTACAGTGGCAGAAAACCGTTGAAAATCTCATCGCCAACGGCGTTGACACGTTCATCGAAGTCGGTGTAGGAAAAACGCTTGTCGGACTTATCCGCAAAATCAACAAAGATGTCAGAGTATTCAATATTGAAAATAAATCCACCCTTGATATATTGACTCAGCTTACTCAGTAAGAAAATTTGCGACAGCAAATTTTCCCTGAAAAGTTTCGGTCAAGCCTTTTCAAAGGCTTGTGGGGTTCAGGGGCAACGCCCCTGATACAGGATTTTAAAGGGCGGTAGCCCTTTAACTGAAGGAGGAATAAAATCATGAGTAAAACAGCAGTTGTC
>CACYBZ010000330.1 GCA_902772795.1 uncultured Ruminococcus sp.
AGCTGTGACAACCAAAAGTTTTTTGTCCACTTTTTTTCAAAAAAGTGGGCGGGGTCAAGGGGCGGCAGCCCCTTGTGGGATTTTAAAAGGCAAAGCCCTTTAATGAATAAAAATTTTGCCCTGAAAGGGGAGAGGTTTCAGGTAGCATTTCTGGTAATCAAAGCACAGGCTTCCATAGCCGAAACAGCCACAGGCCCGGCCGTACTGTAACCGTAACCGCCGTTTTCCACAATGACGGCAAAGGCAAGCGGAGCATCTTCGTCCTGTGCATAGCCTATCATCCATGCGTGAGGTTCTTTACCTTCACCGACTTCTGCCGTACCTGTTTTGGCACATACGGTTAGTGTCGGGAAAAGGTCATCGCCGTAATAATTGGTGACATCGTAACGCATATATTCATCAAGTTTTCGGGCAAGTTCGGCACTGATCAGGCGTTTCTGTGTACTGCCTGCCTGTAACTTGGTAACACCGCTTCTGATTTCGTCAGGCATGACAATGACACCGTCATTGGCGATTGCTCCGCACATAATCGCCATCTGCATGGGATTGGCTTCCACAGTATACTGTCCGATTCCTGACCATGCCAGGTCGTTTGTATTTGCTTTGCTGACGTTGTAATTTCCTTTGGCGGTATACGTGCCGTTTATCTCATACGAAACATTGAACCCAAGTTCATTGGCTGTTTTTGTCATTTTATCTTTGCCGAGTCTTTCAGCGAGTTCGGCAAAGACAATATTACACGACTGGGAAAGCCCCTCTTTTAAAGTCAAATCGCCGTGAACATGCATACAGGTAACTTCTTTTCCGCCGATTTTTTTCGACCCGTTACAGGAAAATATTTCCTGTTCCACATCGGGAATATTTTCCAATGCACAGGCGAGCGTCACCACTTTGAAAGTAGACCCTGGAGCATATCTTCCGGCCAGAACTTTATCGACATAAACGCCGTCATATTCACTTTCATTTTCTTCGGTGATTTCGGGCGGATTAAGGGGGTCATAGGTAGGGGTGCTGACACTGCAAAGCACTTCACCTGTCTTGTAATTGTACACCACGACCGCTCCGTTATAACCGTCAAGTGCATAATAGGCGGTATTGCAGGCATCTGCGTCAATGGTCAGGGTAATATCGTGTCCCCGTCTGAGCGACTTCGGCAGACCAAGACCGAAAAAGAACTGATAGCCCGTCAGATGGGAACGGTAGGAACTCTGGATAGCGGAGGAAATGTTCATACTGTCGTCCCCGACAACGTGGAGGGTGGAAAGTCTGGTGATATCGTCAACATTGTAAAGACGGAGTTTGTTTTCTGAATAGGCAAGGACTTTGCCGTTACGGTCATAAATAATGCCTGCTTCGGCAAGACCGCCGTTACCTGCCAGATGTCCGTTATAGGTGTGCTGTATCCATTCGTCAGAATGGACAATTATCCGATAAACAAAAAGCCCCATGCCGAATATCACCGACAAAGCAATAATCAATACCAGAATGGTTCTGAAATGAATTTTTGTCATACTATATCCTTTCTGTGCAACGGTAGCAATGTCTGACAGGATTATTTTCCCCGCAGACCGTAGGTGCGTTCGTCCGCCGACTTGATGAATGCCAGCATACACCAGCAGGAAATGATACTGGAACCGCCCAGACTGATAAACGGTAAAGTCACGCCCGTCAGCGGAAGGATATCCGTTGCACCGAATACGTTGAGAGCAGTCTGTACCAGCATGAGTCCGGCGGCACACGAAGCGGAAATGGAATAAAAGGTACTGCGACTTCTGGTAGTAATGGCTCTGGCATAGAGAACCAGTCCGATAATGCAGATAACCATACTGATGGCGATAATCAGACCGATTTCTTCACACAGCAGACCAAAAACGAGGTCACTTTCGGAGGCAAAGATATACTTGAGATAGCCGTTACCCACGCCGACACCGATTACCCCACCGCTGGCGGAATAGGTAAGTACTCTGGCTTGCTGATAACCTGTGGTGTTGGCGAGTTCAAAACATTTCCCCCACGCACTGAAACGGTCGGCGATGTAGGGTTTGAAAGAAATAATGAATATCGCTCCCAGTACCGCCGCTACAAGGGCAAGAATAACTGTATGTAAGTTACCGCTTCGCATGAATGAGATAAACAGGAACGTACAGAAAAATATCAGAGCCGTACCTAAGTCACTCATTAAAATCAACGCACCCACGCAGACAACAGAGAAGCCGATAAACTGTAACAGATTACCTTTTGTCAGCAGTTTATCCAGTACCGATGCACTGAGCAGAACATAAATGACTTTGACAAATTCTGACGGCTGTACCGAAACACCGCCGATATTCAGCCAGTTTGCGGCACCGTTGGTTACTCTGGCGAACAGCATATTGACACCCAGCAATCCTACGGCAAGCAGATACAGCGGTATTCTGAATTTTTCCACACGGTCAGGGTCTTCAATCATCTTGATGATGACGCAGAATCCTGCCATTCCCAGAGCGGTGGCGATGGTCTGTGTGATACTCTGTCGGAAAACCTGTCGTGCCAGCATCATGACCCCTGTTCCCGTCATGAACAGGGCAAGTGCTTCAATTTCAAAGTTCACTCTTTTGAGAACCCGTCGGGAAAAGCCGAAAAATCCCCAACTCAGTGCCGTAAATAGTCCCCAGACCAGAAACGGCTGAAAATCCTGCAATTCGTCACAAAGACTGGCTTCTACTGCCAGAAAAAAATGAAACAACGATATCAATAGCAGTAACATGGGAGTCGTGATAGCGTTTTTACTGGAGGGTCGGTTAAAAAACCAGGAATTTCGGGAAGAAACAACATCATCGGTTCTTTTAACGGTATAGGACTTGTTGCCTACCCGAATGGTATCATCTATTCTGACGGGAGTTCTGCCATGTACGGGAACATCATTGACATACGTTCCGTTTTTGGAACCTACATCATTGATAAACCACCCTTCTTTACGTCTGAGCAGTACGGCATGGTCACGGGAAACGGATTCATCACTGAGTCTTATATCACTGTCACGGTTTCTGCCTATGGAATTTTCCCAATACAAAACGGGTTTGCTGTCGCCGTCTGACGTGTCTACAAGCATTATCAGAGCGTGTTCGTCACGGCGTTGTCTTCTCATGGAACTGAAACACTGAAAAACAATAATGATTCCCAGTACAGGCAATAAAACCCTTATGGTAAACAGTGCCAGGTCGATAATCGCACCGAAATACGGCAGATTAAACATTTCTAAGAATTCCATACAATCCCCCTTTTTTTATTCGGATTTCGGGATTTGTCAAAAATATCCTGCGTCCGTTGTATGTAATCATATTCCCTAAAGCGGTCTTTGTCAAGAAACAGTGTGTTAATAAAGGTTAAAGAATTCCTACATCTTGCCGTTTTTAATGATTTTTCCTGTTGTCCGATGGTTTTTCCGTAAGTTGTTTTTTGTCCGAAAACGACAAAATG
>CACYBZ010000331.1 GCA_902772795.1 uncultured Ruminococcus sp.
AATGGAAGTATTGATAATGATGAAAAAAAGCACTTTATTATTAAATGCCCTGACAAAATACTTTGTCGGACTGATAGCCGTAGGGTTATTGTTGTTTTTACCCGCAGGGTCGTTATATTTTGTCAACGGCTGGATTTTTATGGGGGTGTTGTTTGTGCCTATGCTGATAGCAGGTTTTGTCCTGATGGCGAAAAATCCCGAACTGCTCGCCAAACGACTGAACGCCAAAGAAAAACAGTCTGAACAAAAAAATGTGGTGGCAGTCAGCGGAGTTATGTTTCTCAGTGGATTTATTGTGGCGGGTCTGAACTATCGGTTTTCGTGGCATACATTACCAACATGGCTTGTTATTGCAGCATCAGTTATCTTTCTGCTTTCCTATATTATGTACGGCGAAGTTCTGCGTGAAAATACCTATCTTTCCCGAACTATCGAAGTACAGGAAAATCAAAAAGTTGTTGATACAGGCTTATACGGAATTATCCGTCACCCGATGTATTCTGCTACCATACTGTTATTTTTATCCATACCGCTTATCTTAAATTCTTTATACGCCTTTCTCATTTTCCTGATTTATCCTTTTATTATTGTCACCCGACTGAAAAACGAAGAAAAAATACTGGAAAAAGAACTGAACGGCTATACAGAATATCAACAGAAAGTCAGATACAGACTTATCCCTTTTATCTGGTAAGTATCGAACGAAGTGAGCCTTAAAAGTTTTTTGTCCACTTTTTTTCAAAAAAGTGGACAGGATTTTTAAGGGCGGTAGCCCTTAAACAGGGGTTCGGGGACAGCGTCCCCGAAGAAAAAGAGAGGAGCGATGACATATATGAAAGCAAAAAAAATCCGAAAAATTATTGTCAGAATACTTTTATCCTTGCTTGCCGTTATCGTACTGTTTACCGTAGGAACATTTATTTTTCACAGTATCAAAAGCAGTCAGGAACTGGATTTGCTGAAAGAAAAAGGCTATTACAATCCTGTTTCCATAGGGGATTATTCTCTGAATGTTGCCAAATTCGGTAACGAAAACGGCAAACATACTATTGTCGGTATGGCAGGGCTTGGAATGGGCGATTACTCTGTCGCCGCAAGAAAAATGACGGCAGAAATTGAAAAGGATAATCTTGTTGTCTTTGTTGACCGTGCAGGTTACGGACTGAGTGAAGATACAAGCGAAGAAATGACAATAGAAAAAATTGTGGAAGATTACCGTACCGCACTCAAAAACGCAGGCATATCCGCACCCTACATTCTTATGCCACATTCCATAAGCGGAGCATATGCGAATTACTGGTCAAGCAAATATCCCGATGAAATTGAGGCAGTTGCTATTATAGACGGTTCTCAACTTGATGAAAATGCTTTTAATGACCTCGAAACGGGTAATCCGACAGTTCAAAAAGGACTTGCTTTTCTGGCAAAACTCGGTTTCAGCCGTTATGTGATGAGAGAATATCAATATCTTTATCCTGACGGTTATTCCGAAGAAGAACAATATCTCGGTGACGCTCTGATGTACCGTACTATGGATTCTGTTGCCCATATTTCCGAAGAGGCACTTACAAGGCAAAACGCCCAAAAAGCGTGGAAAGAGTTGGTTACGAATGATATTCCCAAAATCTACATCTGTGCCAGCTGGGGTGTGAAAACAAAAGAAGAACTCATTGAAGACAACAGGTTTGTCAATGAACAGATTGAACGCAATCATTTAGATATGCCGCTGCGACCCACAGAATATAAAGGAAATGAAGAAACAATAGATAAAATCCTGACGGAAATGGAAAAAGCCAGACAAAATACACTTGTTCCCTATATGAAAAAGATGGGAAACTGTCAGCTTATTCTTGTACCGGGTCAGCATCTGATATATACCCAGAAACCCGAAAAATGCGGAGAAATGATTCAGAAATTAATTGACAGTCTTAAAAAATAAAGTTTTTTGTCCACTTTTTTTCAAAAAAGTGGCGGATTCCAAAGGCAGAGCCTTTGGTGGGATTGTCAAGGGCAACGCCCTTGACAGAAACCCGTAAACCTAAACAGAAAGGATTCCTATATGATGAGTATGATAAGAATAGGGCACGGCTATGACGTACACCGCCTGACGGAAAACCGAAAATTGATATTGGGCGGTGTGGAAATTCCCTATGAAAAGGGTCTGCTGGGACATTCGGACGCTGATGTATTGCTTCACGCAATAGCGGACGCACTGCTTGGAGCATTGGCTTTAGGAGATATCGGCAAATTTTTCCCCGACAATGACCCGAAATATAAAGGTGCTGACAGTCTTTTACTGCTGAAAGCGGTCAATGATTTTATCAAAGCTGAGGGGTATCAGGTCGGCAATATTGACGCTACGGTTATCGCACAGGCCCCGAAGTTAAGACCTTATATTGATACCATGAGAAAAAACATTGCTGAAGTATGCAGTACCGCAGTAGAAAACATCAGCGTCAAGGCAACCACAGAAGAACGCTTAGGATTTACGGGCAGTGGCGAAGGCATTTCGGCACACGCTGTCTGTATTCTGGAAAAAATATGAATAATCCTTGCGGTCTTTATGTGCATATACCGTTTTGTCAGTCAAAATGCCCCTATTGCGACTTTTTTTCCCGACCTTTTGACTGTTCGGAAGCGGACAATTATGTCAGTCATCTTATATGTCAGATGGAAATATACGGCAGACTTTATGCACAGAAAGTTTTTGATACGCTCTACATCGGGGGAGGTACGCCGAGTGTTATCGGTACAGACAATCTTTTCCGTATTGTGACAGCGGCAAAAAGCAATTTCCGTTTTCTTTCTTCTGTTGAAATCACTGTGGAGATGAATCCCTGTTCCGCCCGAAAGATTGACTTTGAAAAATTATCACAGGCAGGTGTCAACAGAATTTCCTTAGGTGTGCAGAGTGCCGACAGGGAAGAACTGCGGTTACTGGGACGAATTCACAGCAATGATGATGTTATCCATACCGTCTTACAGGTTCGGCAGGCAGGTATTGACAATATTTCCATGGATATCATGGTGGGTATTGCCCGACAGACAATTCACTCTTTGCAAAATTCCCTTGACTTCTGTATTGACAACGGTGCAGAACACATTTCCGCCTATCTGCTCAAGATTGAACCCCATACCCCTTATCAGAAACTTGCCTCTGTTCTGGCTCTCCCTGACGAGGACGGACAGGCGGATTTCTATGAATATATGCAGAACTATCTTTCCGAAAAGGGATATGCTCAATATGAAATTTCCAACTTTTCGTTGTCGGGTCGGGAAAGCCGTCATAATCTCAAATACTGGAACTGTGACGAATATCTCGGTATAGGGGTATCCGCTCATTCGCTTATGGACGGCAGACGCTTTTACTGTCCCCGAAATATGCAGTCATTTTATAACGACATGACCGTTGATGACGGCGAGGGAGCAACCGAACAGGAATATATCATGTTGCGGTTAAGACTGCGTGACGGTATTGTCTTTGAGGAATATCAGAACTTGTTCGGCAAATCATTGTCTGTCCGTTGTCTGAAAACAGCCGAAAAATACAGCCGATACGGACTTGTCAATATACAGACAGACCGTATCAGCCTTACCCCGAAAGGTTTTCTGCTTTCCAATACCCTTATAGCGGATATGCTCGAAGATTGACAGGAAAAAGCAAATTGTCAAAGTTCTTTTTTACTGTATATTCTCACGGAAAGCCACCATGAGAACACACAAAACACGATGATAATACCGCTCCATATTTCAACAACAGGAATATTTTCGCTGAAATGTGTTGTATTATCTGTGTTTGCGATTACTGCTATCAAAGTGATGTAGACAGCCACAAAAACAAGATTTACGATTCTTGCTTTTCGGTAGCCGATTTTGAACGTAAGCGGAAACATCAGACAGACGATAAACAATATTCCCAACAGTATTGTTTCCAGATGGTGAAATGCCAAACGGATAATTTCACTTGTATTGACCTGCCATATGATGTTGGAAAGACACATCAATACCGACGATGCCAACCATATGCCGACCATATTTCCTATGGTAAACAGATATTTTTCTGATACAAATGTTTTTCGGGAAACGGGAAACGTATCACAGCAGACATTCCATCTGGATATCTCATCGTCTTGCAGTGAAGACAAGGAAAATATGGTCATTGCCAGAGAGCCGAACACGCAAGCATTATGCCCGTGTTCATTTCTTAACGTGCAGATTGAACCGACAACCGTTATCAGTACGGAAAGCCTGAATAAAATTTTATGTTGTCTGAAGATAAAATAATAATCTTTTAATATTAACCCTTTCATAAGGCTGTATCCCTTTCTTTACAGTTCCCTTTTTTTGTACACCTTTACCGAAATCAGCCACGAAATCACACACAGCACTACGGTAACACCGATAACAATTCCTGTAACGGGTAAATTTCCGTCCGTCTGCTGTACCAGATGTTGCACCAAGGAAATATTTTCTGTGTCACTCATACGAGAAAGAACCATCGCAACAGAACCTGAATAAAGACCTATCAGAACAAAAAGTACGATTCTTGCTTTCTGATAACCGAATTTGAATGTCAACGGAAAAATGATACAAGGCATTACCGACAGTCCGATTACCATTGACAGATTATCCATTATTATGTTAAGCATTTCTCTTGTATCTACCTGCCATCTGATGTTGGAAAGGATTATCAGTATTGACGAAATCAGCCACAAGGCAACAGTGCTGCCTATGATAAAGATATATTTTTCCGTTACGAATGTCTTTCGGGAAACAGGAAAAGTATCGCAGTAAACATGCCACTTTGTTGCCTCGTCATATGTGAGTGTGGACATCGTTGCTATCATAAAGAAAAATATGCCGTAAAGGTAAGATGATGAAAATACCCGAACATTCAGCAGAGTAGCAGAACCTACCACCGTAAACAACATTGCGATGATTAACAGCAATTTGTTTCTTCTTGAAACAAAATAAAAATCTTTTAACAGCAAGCCTTTCATTTCAGTTTTCCCCCTTTACCATGAATACAAACATTTCTTCCACATCAGTGGGTGTTACCGACATACCTTTCGGAATATTGCGACGTTCCATAAGCAATGTAATTCCGTAAGGTGTTTCTTTTTTGCCGATGACAGTTTCTTTTTTTATGTTCTTCATCTGTTCCTTGCTACAGCTGACCAAGCCGTATTTTTCTCTTAACAAATCCTTTTCTTCACAAAGCAGTAATCTGCCGTCGTGCATAAAGACGATGTAGTCACAGATTTTGTCCAGGTCGCTGACGATGTGAGAGGAAACCAGAATGGAATGATTTTCGTTTCGGGTGAATTCCATGAAAATATCGTTGACTTCATCACGCATGACAGGGTCAAGACCGTTGGTAGCTTCATCGAGAATGAGCAGTTCAGGTTTGTGTGAAAGTGCAATGGCAAGTCCGAGTTTCATTTTCATTCCTTTGGAAAATTCCTTGAATGTCTTGTTTTCGGGAACTTTCAGTTTTTTTACATAGTGCAGAAAATCCTTTTCGTTCCAGTTGGTGAAAATATTTTTCATAATTTTATTGACATCTTTTACCGTGAGAAAATCAGGAATACCAGGTTCATCAAGTACGACACCGATGTTGTTTTTCACGTCACAAAGTTCAGTCAGGTTATCTTTGCCGAGTACGGTGACAGTACCGTTATCTTTTTTAATCATGTTCAGTATCAGTTTGATGAGGGTAGTTTTACCTGCACCATTTTCGCCGATAAGCCCCACGATACTGCCTGACGGTACTTCCAGACTGAAATTCTCAATCTTAAATTCTTTGTATGATTTTGACAGATTTTTAATTTCAATGACATTTTTACTCATTATGATGTTCCTCCATTATTGTTGTCAGCATTTCCAGAATATCCTGTTCTGAGAGATGGCAGTTTTTTGCCAGTTGCAGAATGGTAAGTATATGGTCTTCAATTTCTTTCAGATTCTCCTCCTGAAGAAGATGGAGATTTTGTTTTGCCACGAAACAGCCTTTTCCCGTTACAGTATAGATAAAGCCGTTTTTTTCCAGTTCATCATAGGCTCTTTTGGTAGTGATAACGCTGATACGCAGGTCTTTGGCGAGATTGCGGATAGACGGCAGAGGCGTGTCAGCAGAAAGTGTGCCGTTGATGATGTCGGCTTTTATCTGCGTATAAATCTGTGCATATATGGGTTGACCGCTGTGGTTGTCAATGAATATATGGATAGTATCACCTTCTTATATACTGTATATAAACAGTATATACAGTAATTACAGTTTTGTCAAGGGAAAGGGGAAAAATTATTTCCGAACCATGAATATTTGAAATTTTGGTTGAATTTTCAGGTGATTTATTGTATAATGAGATAAAACAAATTTTCGTTTTATGTGCAGGAGGGCAATTATCTATGGCCAAAGAAAAAGCAAAAGACTTGAAAATCAAATCCAATCAGAGTGCAGACGACAAGAAAAAAGCACTGGAAACCGCTATCGGACAGATTGAAAAGCAGTTCGGTAAGGGAGCAGTCATGCGACTTGGCGAAAACAAGGCAATGAATGTCGGCTTTATTCCGACAGGGTCGCTGACACTGGATCTGGCACTGGGAATCGGCGGTCTGCCGAGAGGAAGAATTATCGAAATCTACGGGCCCGAGTCTTCAGGTAAGACAACGCTTGCTTTACACTGTATCGCTGAGGGACAGAAACTGAACGGTAATGTTGCGTTTATTGATGTTGAACACGCCTTAGACCCTGTTTATGCAGGGGCATTGGGTGTAAATGTCGATGAACTGCTGGTATCACAGCCCGACACAGGTGAACAGGCACTGGAAATTGCCGAAGCGTTAATCCGTTCGGGAGCAATAGATGTTATAGTTGTGGACTCTGTTGCTGCACTCGTTCCCAAAGCGGAAATTGATGGCGATATGGGTGACTCTCATGTCGGACTTCATGCCCGTCTGATGTCGCAGGCGTTGAGAAAACTGGCAGGAGCTATTTCCAAATCCAACTGTGTAGCCATCTTTATCAATCAGCTGAGAGAAAAAGTCGGTGTCATTTACGGTAATCCCGAAGTAACAACAGGCGGTCGTGCCCTGAAATATTATTCTTCCGTCAGAATTGAAGTCAGAAAAGAAGAAATCATTAAAAACGGCAGTGAAATTATCGGTACCCGTACAAAGGCGAAAGTCGTTAAGAATAAAATTGCTCCGCCATTTAAAGAAGCCCATTTCGATATTATGTATGGCAAAGGAATTTCCCGTATAGGCGAACTGCTTGATCTGGCAGTAGAAAAAGATATTATTCATAAAAGCGGAGCGTGGTTTTCTTACGGTACGGAAAGACTCGGACAGGGCAGGGACAACATCAAGGCCTTGCTGACGAATAATAAAGAACTGGCTGACGAAATTGAACAGAAAGTTCTGGAAAGTATCGCCGAGGAGAACGGCAGACGACTGGACAAAGGCACATCTGCCCGAAAAGAAAAAGTGCTGAATACCAATGAAAACGATACAGAAGAAATTTCCATTGATAACAGCGACCTTGATATCATGGTAGAAGATTAATGCTTGTTACAGCTATCGAACAACGCAGAAAATCTATGAGTGCGGTATATATTGACGGTGAATTTGCCATGCAACTGGATACTATGACGTTGCTGGCAAATAAAGTCAGGGTCGGCATGACGCTCACTGACGAGCAGTTGCAAGAACTGGTGAAACAATCGGAAGTCAGCCGAGCCAAAGAAAAAGCCTTATATCTGATTACGTATCGTGACCATTCTCAGAAAGAACTTACTGAGAAAATCAGAAGAACCTATTCATCTGAAACAGCCGAAGAAGTAGCTGAAACCATGCAGAAACTGGGGCTTGTCAATGATGAGGAATATGCCCGAAAATATGCCAATGAATTACTGCGGAAAAAGCATATGTCGCCGAGGGCGATTGCCTATAAGTTGCGTGAAAAAGGAATATCGCAGGAAATCATCACGCTTGTCAGTGAAGAACTGACATATGACCCTGTTTCTGAAATTACCGAAATTTTAGACCGCAAGTATCCCGATTACGCTCATGACGAAAAAATAAAACGGCGGGCTGTAGCCTATCTGCAACGTATGGGCTGGAATTGGAGTGACATCAAATCCGCCATGACTTGAGTGAGGGGCGTTGCCCCTCAACCCCATCAGGGGCTCCGCCCCTGAACCCCGCAAGCCTTTGAAAAGGCTTGACCGAAACTTTAAGGC
>CACYBZ010000332.1 GCA_902772795.1 uncultured Ruminococcus sp.
GCGCACAGAATTTAACGGTTCCCAGGATTATGATATGACGTTGCGGTTTATGGAAGTGAGTGATAACACGCGCGTTGGGCATATTCCTAAAATTTTATATCACTGGCGGGAACGGGAAGAGTCTGCGGCATTTTCTGCAAACGCAAAAAATTATGCTGTTGTTGCTGGTGGCAGGGCGAAAGAGGATTGTTTTATACGCAGAGGTATAGCTGCCCGTATAGAAGATATTCCGGGGATACCGCAGTGTCGTGTTGTGTATGAAGTGACCGGTCATCCTTTGGTAAGTATCATTATTCCGTCTAAAGATAATCCGGCAATGTTAAAGAAATGCATAACTTCCGTTCAACGTGTAACGACTTATAATAATTATGAGATCATTGTTGTTGATAATGGAAGTAATGAACAGAATAGGAATGAAATTGAAACATTTCTGTCAGAATACGGGTATAGATATGTGTATGAAGCACAGGATTTCAATTTTTCCCGTATGTGTAATTGTGGGGTAACGTATGCAAACGGCGAATTTTTGTTATTTTTGAATGATGATGTGGAAGTGTTTCAGTCTGATTGGCTGGACAGAATGCTGGGACAGGCAATGCAAAATCACGCCGGAGCCGTGGGTGCTAAGTTATACTATCCAAATACAACTTTTCTTCAACACGATGGTGTAATTAATATTAAGTCTGGACCGGGTCATGCATTTTTGAAAGATGACGACAACAAGACGTTGTATTTTTATTTGAACCGGGTAGATTGTAATTTCTTGGCGGTAACTGGCGCATGTCTGCTGGTAGAAAAGAAAAAATTTAGAGCTGTGGGTTGTTTTAATGAAAAGCTTGCAGTCGCTTATAATGATGTTGATTTATGTTTCAAATTATACGAAAAAGGGTATTATAATGTTTTGCGGAATGATGTAACAGCTTATCATTATGAATCCTTCAGCAGAGGAATAGATACTTTATCAGCGGATAAACTGGCCCGGCTGAATAAGGAAAAAGAATTACTGTATACGCTACATCCTTTGTTTAGAGGGTATGATCCTTTTTATAACCCGAATTTTGGCGACAATGTTAATTTTATGCTTGTTGCTGAAGTGGTTAAACAGGAAGCAGAAAAAACCGCAAAAGATGTAAAATACTATATAAAAAGAATTATAGTATTGGGGATAAAAACAGTTCAGTCATTTAAAGAGTACGGCGCTGTTTATACTACTAAAAAAATCAAGAAGAAAATTAGTAAATTTGTGAAATAGTTTATGTACATGAATTGATGCAATGTATTATTATATCCCACCAAGATTCACAATGAACTGGGTTGACTACCAGAGACTGAGTTTAAGGATGGAATTAAAAAGACCATCCGCTGGTATCTGGAGAATCGCGCATGGTGGGAAGAGTTTCTTTCCGGTGAGTATCAGAGTTATTATGAAAAAATGTATGGAAGACAAGAGGTTCAACAATCAAAGAAGAAAGATGAATAATGATCTTTCTTTTAATAAATGGGAGTTGGGGCTGCTTCTGCTCTGCTTTTTCAGTTGTCTGCTGGGAGCGTTGCTTATACCGGCAGCGCAATGTCCGGATGAAGCTGCCCGTGCGCTTATATCCCGGTGGATGGTTCGAAACCATACTTTGCCTACAGGCAATGAGATGGAGATTATGATTGGTGGGTGGGGCTTTTCCTACGCACTTCGTCCGTTTTTATCATCTATAGTGGGCGCATTATTTCAGTCAGTTCTTTTACTATTCACCAGTAATCCAACCATTTTATTGGCGGCGTCCCGTATGTGCAGTGTTCTTTCCGTTACACTGTGCTGCTGGTTCTGCCTTCGTCTGGGACACCGGTGCTTTTCCGGTCGTTACAGCAGCTTCCTGTTCGCTGCGTTTGTTTGTTTTCTGCCACAGGTACAGTTTTTGGGGATGTATCAGAACAACGATGCCCTTTCTCTTTGTGCGGTAAGTGCCGTGTGGTATTATCTTGCGGACGGATTTGATACTCACTGGAGCGTAAAAAGTTGTATCTGGCTGGCGGTGTGGCTTTCGGTGGGTGCCCTGTCCTATTACATAGCGTATCCGTGGTTTCTGATGGGTATCGTGTTTTTTGTCTTCGCTGTAATTCATGACCGGGAGATTTCCGAAAAGTCCGGGTTTATCCTTCGACGCGGTGGGCTGGTGGTCGGGATCTGTCTGGTATTGGCCGGA
>CACYBZ010000333.1 GCA_902772795.1 uncultured Ruminococcus sp.
AGCGGACAGTCTTTATCATCTGCTTTACAAGGTACTCAAGGGAATGTGATGGCAATAAATGCAGGAAACGATGTCGTTTATCCGACACCGTTTTTTTGGTGATAAGGAGTTCATCTTTCAAAGGGGTATTGAATAATGGGAGAATTTATGATAAAATGGGCACGTTGTTTTATCACAGCCGAAACGGAGGAAATAATTATGTATATTGTATGTCTTGACCTTGAGGGTGTGCTTGTGCCTGAAATCTGGATAGCTTTCGCCGAGGAAAGCGGAATTCCCGAACTGAAACGCACTACCAGAGATGAACCCGATTATGATAAGCTGATGAAGTGGAGATTACAGATTCTGAAAGAACATAATCTGGGACTGAAAGAAATTCAGGAAACCATCGCCAAAATAGACCCTCTGGAGGGAGCTAAGGAGTTTTTAGATGAATTGCGTTCTTTCTGTCAGGTAATCATCATCAGTGATACGTTCACGCAGTTCGCTACGCCGTTGATGAAGAAACTGGGATATCCCACTATTTTCTGTAATTCGCTGGAAGTTGCGGACAACGGAGAAATCACAGGATTTAAAATGCGTATTGAAAATTCTAAACTGACTACTGTCAAAGCTTTGCAGTCCATCGGATATGAAACCATCGCCAGCGGTGACAGTTACAACGATCTGGGAATGATACTGGCAAGTAAAGCCGGATTTCTGTTCAAGAGTACCGACAAAATCAAGGCAGATTATCCTGATTTGCCTGCTTTTGAAACCTATGAAGAACTGATGAACGCCATCAAGAAAGTAGTACAGAGATAAAAACGAAACGCCGTTTTCTGAGAAAACGGTGTTTTTCTTTGAGAAGAGGGAAAAGTAAAAGGGATATCCCCGAGAAGGGATATCCCTGAAAAGTCAAGTGATACGAACTGTCAAGCTTCTTCTGCCGAAACAGGTGCAGTTGCCGTCACTCTTGTCACTTTACCTGAGCGGAGGCAACGGGTACAAGCATATACATGCTTAGGTGAACCGTCAACAATCGCCTTTACACGCTGAACATTGGGTTTCCAAGTTCTGTTGGAACGTCTGTGGGAGTGGGAAACCTTAATACCGAAAGTAACACCTTTACCGCAAATTTCACATTTTGCCATAGAAAAGCACCTCCTTGAAAATTTTGAAAACTCTGCTATGAATACAACGTCTAATATATTAACAGATTTGCCGTCAAAAAGCAAGAGTTTTCTGAAAAATATTTGCATAAGAAGATTAAAAAATTATTCATAGTTTCCGTAATTCATTGAAAAAATCAGACAGATGTGATATGATAATAAAATCATGGAATAATATGACAGACGGTATTAAAAAAAGGAGGAATTACGATGTTAAGAGCATTGTTATCAGGCAGACTGGATTTTGGCAGTGCGTTGATGCAGATACTGGCAGTAGTGATTATTGTATTTCTGGTCATGCCGATACATGAGCTGGCACACGGATTTATTGCGTACAAATTAGGGGACAGAACCGCCAAAAACAATGGCAGACTTACATTCAATCCGCTTGCCCATATAGACCCTGTGGGAGCAATTATGATACTGATTGTCGGATTCGGCTGGGCGAAACCTGTACCCGTCAATCCCCGCTATTTCAAGAACCCGAAAGTCGGTATGGCAATTACCGCACTGGCAGGGCCTGTCAGCAATCTGTTGTGTGCATTTATCGGAGCAGTTCTGTATAATGTTGTGTGGTTGCTTGCGGTAAAAGGTGTTCTCGGGTGGTTTTTGTATAATCTCCTTGTGGTGTTCTTTATATATTTTGTTACCATCAACGTATCACTGGCAGTGTTCAACCTCATTCCCATACCGCCTCTGGACGGGTCGAAAATACTGTTTGCCTTTTTGCCTGACAGAATTGTCTATAAAATCTACCGATATGAGCCGATGTTCAATGTTGCACTTATTGTATTAGTGGTAGCAGGTGTACTCACAGGGCCGTTGAGTTATCTCAGTGGCTGGGTAACAGACGGTATTGTCTATCTGGCAGGTTTGCCGTTCAGCTCGTTCTTCTGATTTTTGGGGGATATTGTCTTGAACAGAAACGAAAGCACCGTATTACAGTACAAGGTATGCGATTTTGAAGGGCCGTTGGATATGTTGTTACAGCTGATTGCCAGACACAAAATGGATATCTGTGACATTCAGATTTCCTCTTTGCTGGAACAGTACATGGAACAAATCCAGTATATGCAGGGACAGGAAATGGAAATTTCCAGTGAATTTCTGGAAATGGCGTCCCGACTGGTCTATATCAAGTCCGTATCACTTTTACCGAAGCACGAAGAAGCCGAGGAACTCAAAAAAGAACTTGAAGGACAACTGATAGAGTATCAGGAATGTCGGAAAATGGCTGCACAGCTTGCCGAAATGGTGACTTATGATATTTTCACCAAAGAACCCTCAAAAGTCAAGTTCGATATGACCTATACCCGAACACATCAGACAGAAGACATTGCCAGAGCCTATCTCATGGCAGTCGGCAGAGGGAAGAGCAAGTTACCGCCACCGAAAGAAATGTTCAGCGGAATTGTAGAAAAAAAGATAGTGTCTGTCAGTTCAAGAGTCGTCTACGTTCTGCGGAAACTCTGGGACGGCACACCTGTGAAATACCGTTCTTTGTTTCAGGACGGCAGTCCGAAATCGGAACTTGTCGCCACATTTCTGGCGGTGCTGGAACTTATCAAGAACAACCGTCTGCGTGTGGACGGTGACGGCGACAATGCGGACATCAGACTGATAAGAAAGGAAAAATCCCTTGAATAATACAGAATTGAAATGTGCAATAGAAGCCATTCTGTTTGCCAGTGGCGTACCTGTTTTGCTGGAAACCATCAGTAACGCTATCGAACAGAAACCAAAACAGACCAGACTGCTGATAGAAGAACTCATGAAAGAATATAATAACGGTACTCACGGTATAGGCATTGTCCGACTGGAGGACAGCTATCAGATGTGCAGTAAAAAGGCATACGGTGAGTATATCAGACGGGTTATGGATATCAAGCGGAATGCACCGTTATCGCAGGCAGGTCTGGAAGTGCTGGCGGTGGTGGCGTATAACCAGCCCGTGACAAAAGCCTTTGTCGAACAGGTGAGAGGGGTGGACTGTTCTGGGGTAATCGGCAGTCTGACGACAAAAGGACTGATTGAAGAAAAAGGCAGACTGGAACTCCCCGGTCGTCCCTTGTTGTACGGAACAACTGACAATTTTCTGCGGTGTTTTCAGCTGGAAAGTCTTGACGATTTACCGACACTTCCGCAGGATAACGGCGGAAGTTCGGCGGACAACACTACCGAACAGCAGGACAATAAAAAAGACGATAATTTCACAGTAAGCCTGATATAAACGGGTGTGGCTGTTTCCCCGAAAATTGGCTATCGCCAATTTTCACAAAAAGTTTTGTCCGACTTTTTCAAAAGTCGGTGGGGTCAAGGGGCAAAGCCCCTTGTGGGATTGTTAAGGGCGAAGCCCTTAACTTCGTGGGATTGTTAAGGGCGAAGCCCTTAAC
>CACYBZ010000334.1 GCA_902772795.1 uncultured Ruminococcus sp.
CCCTTTAAAATCCCACAAGGGGCTGCCGCCCCTTGACCCCGCCCACTTTTTTGAAAAAAAGTGGACAAAAAACTTTTGATTGTCACCGCTCAAAGTAAGCGTATTTTAAGTTGATGACATTACGCTCAGGGGGGCAGAGTTGTCAGAGGAGAAGTCCTTGTTACTTTCATTAATTTCTGTGCCGTGCACAGTGATTATACAAAAAAATTCACAGGGAGGATTAAATCAGTGAAACTCAATAAGATAATTGCGGGTTTGCTTGTCGGTATGATGGTAAGTTCCACGATGGCAGTAGCGGTATCGGCGGAAGAAACCATTACTAACCCGTATGAGGCTCAGGCGAAAGAGTACGACAAAAAAGCGTATTCAGGCGATGACCTCGGAGCAAACTACACACCCGAACAGACCACATTCAAATTCTGGTCGCCGTCAGCCGAAAAGGTATTGCTGAACATCTATACCACAGGCAGTGACAGTGAAGACGGTGCATTAACATTACCGCCCGTTGCAATGAAGCAAAGTGAGGAAAATGACGCACTTTGGACAATTACCATGTCAGGTGACCTCAAAAACAAATACTATACGTACAGTGTCACCAACAAAGGACAGCAGGCAGAAACGGTAGACCCTTATGCCAAAGCAGTAGGTGTCAACGGTGAAAGAGGTATGGTCGTTGACCTCGATACCACAGACCCTGAAGGCTGGGACAGTGACAACAAGTTCACCAGAGTAGAAAATCAGTCCGATGCAACCGTATGGGAAATTCATGTCAAGGACTTTTCCTATGATACCCATTCAGGCGTAAGCGATCAGAACAGAGGAAAATATCTTGCCTTTACCGAACTGGACACAACGCTTGACAACGCAGGCAAAGTTCCCACAGGTATGAACTATCTGAAAAAGCTGGGAATAAACTATGTACAGATTAACCCGATGTATGATTTTGGTTCTGTCAATGAGGCAGGAGCAGATACGCAGTTCAACTGGGGTTATGACCCGAAGAACTACAATGCCCCTGAGGGAAGTTATTCCACCAACCCTTATGACGGTAATGTCAGAATCAACGAAATGAAACAGATGATTAAGAGCCTTCACGATAACGGCATGGGCGTTATCATGGACGTTGTTTACAATCACACCTATTCCAATGATTCTGTATTCCAGAAATCCGTTCCCGATTATTATTACAGAATCAATGCTGACGGAAAATTCTCCAACGGTTCAGGCTGCGGTAATGATACCGCTTCCGAACGTGCAATGTACAGAAAGTACATGATTGATTCCGTCACATACTGGGCAAGTGAATACCATATTGACGGTTTCCGTTTTGACCTTATGGGACTTCACGATGTTGACACCATGAACCAAATCCGTGCTGAACTGGATAAGATTGACCCGAACATTATTGTTTATGGTGAGGGCTGGTCTTTGGGTTCGACATTCGATACAGGAGCAAAGGCAGCGGCACAGGCTAACGCAAAACTTCTTGACAGTCGTGTAGGTTGCTTTAACGACCAGATTCGTGACGGACTGAAAGGAAGCGTATTCCAGGCAACAGGAAAAGGCTACATTCAGGGCGACAAGACAGGAGCAAAAGCTGTCTATCACGGACTTTTCGCCAACACATTGAGAGGCGGCAACTGGCTGGCACAGACCCCTGAACAGACAGTTACTTATGCGTCATGTCACGATAACGCCACACTCTATGACCGTCTTGTATACTCCATGGGCGGTGAATTTACCGAAAGATATGACGAATATGTCAAGATGAATAAACTGAGTGCTGCGGTTACTTTCTCGTCACAGGGTGTTGCTTTCATGCTGGCAGGTGAAGAGTTCGCAAGAACAAAACTCGGTGATGAAAACAGTTATTCTTCATCTCCCGATGAAAACAAACTCGACTGGGCAAGAACAATGGAATATGCGGACTTGCTTTCTTACTACAAGGGTATGCTGGAATTCAGAAACTACTTCGACCCTGTAAGAACACCCGTAAAACTGAGTAATGTCAAAGGTGATTTTGATACAGATACAGGTATTGTCAAGGTTGTTTATGCTGGCAACGATTTCTCATGGAAGAATGTTGTTATGTTGTTCAGCAATGCCAAGACTGACGAAGTTGTCACACTGGACAGTGCATTACCTGACAAGTGGGTATCCGTTGTCAACGGAACACAGGCAGGTATCAGCAAGATTGACGAATTCACAGGCAGAGATATCACTGTTCCCGCAGGTGAAGCGTTGATTCTGGTTGACAAGGCAAGTTATGACGCTTCAGGTATTACTGCTACTAAGGGTTCTGTCGTTGTCAACCACGTTGACGAAACAAACGGAGCTGTTCTGGCAACATCAACAATCACAGGTAATGCAGGCGAATATTACTATACTGTTCCCAGTAAGGCATTTGCACTGGAATACAATCTCAACGAAGCAAAAATGCCTGAAAATGCAGAAGGCAATTTCACAGAAGGTACAACAACGGTAACTTACTACTACACACCTAATGCAGTGAAATTCAATGATGTCAATGGCGATGGCAAAATCAGTCTGATTGACGCTGCACTTATGCAGAGATACATTCTTGGCATGACCACATTCACTTCCGAACAGATTGCCAACGGCGATGTCAATATGAACGGCGATGTAGACCTTGCAGATGTTACTCTTGTACAGAGATATCTGTTAGGCTATCCTGCACCGAAAGCTATCGGCACACTTACTGTTTCTTATGTTGACGAGGACGGCAACAAGCTCAAACCCGACACTGTCAGCAGAGTAAAGGCAGGTACAGAATACAATACGACACCCGTAGAGATTACTTATTATTCTCTTGTTGAAGATAAATTACCCACAAATGCAAGCGGTAAGATATCGGTAGGCAATACAACAGTAAAATATGTTTACAAGCTCAATGCTTTGCAGTCGACCGTAAGGGTAAAAATGCCTGAAGGTTCAACAGACGTTCCTAACCTTTATGTATGGGAAGAAGACGGCGGTACACCGAACTGCGGTGCATGGCCGGGAACAGCAATGACACTCAACAAAGACGGCTGGTATGAAGCATCATTTGCTACCACAGGAACATATAACTGGATTGTCAACTATGGCACAACACAGACCGCTGACATGAAAGGTTACAGCGGTGACCAGTGGGCAGTTATCAATGAAGACGGTACAGCGAATGTTGTCACAACGACAGTCAATGTCAAGATGGCTGACGGCGTAGACTGGGAACCTTATCTGTATGTATGGCAGACCAATGTCCAGACAGGCGACAAGGACTACAATCCGCTTGGCAACTGGCCCGGAAAACAGATGACGGACTTTGACAAAGACGGTTGGTATACAGTTAATTTCTGTTGCAAGGGCGAATCAGGACTGTACAACTGGATTGTCAATGGCAACAACGGTAAGCAGACCGCTGACAATACAGACGTAACAGGTTCTATCTGGGTAGTCATGGGAGATGAAACCACTCCTGCATCAATAACACCCGAAAAACCCTGATTTCTGACGCAGTAGTTTTCAAGACCTCAGCGATGACCTTTTCACCGTTGAGGTCTTGTGTTGTTTGTTCAAGGGGTGCCCCCTTGAAAATCCTGCCAAGGGGCTCTGCCCCTTGACCCCGCAAGCCTTTGAAAAGGCTTGACCGAAACTTTAAGGGAAATCTGCTAATCGTCAGATTTCGGCAGTTTTTTGTGGGAGGTGAAAATATTGAATGTCAACGACCCGGAAGTTATTAATGTATTTCTTTCGGTGAACGAAATTTTGCAGAAAAAGCCCGTAGCGACATTCAAGGACGTGATAGGAATGCCGAAATGTAAGCGGTATTCGGTTAAGGAGATAGGGGAAATTCTGGAATTTCTCCGCAGAAACCGTCTGATAAAAGCCAGTTCGCAGTTTGGGTGCAGTGAATTGCTGTCGTTTTCGGCGACTGCCATAACGCAGGAGGGCAAAGCGTACCTACAGCGTTTATCATGAGAAAAAACAATATTGTCCGGTTACGATGTCAAAGAAAACAGACACAGGAATTTTTGATTCTTGTGTCTGTTTTTTAAGAAATATGAACGGAGAAAATTTTTCTACGTGAGCGGTTGGAGTGATTTTCTGAAATACGTAAAGATAAAAAAACAACCTGTAGCTATGATAATTAAAAGTTTCGGTCAAGCCTTTTCAAAGGCTTGTGGGGTCAAGGGGCAAAGCCCCTTGTGGGATTTTTAAGGGCAACGCCCTTAAA
>CACYBZ010000335.1 GCA_902772795.1 uncultured Ruminococcus sp.
AAGGATTGACAGTTTATAATTGACTATGCTGTTTCAAGATGATATAATTTCTACAACATTCGACATGGAGGGACTTTGTATGACAATTATAGATGATACAGTACAGATACGTTATTTAAGTGCTTATATCCGCAACTGGAGAGATTTATGTGATGAACTTGACATTCCGCTGACACTCAGTCGGGAAGAAAGAGAACAGGAAATTATCAGAAAAGCCTATGCTAAGTGGCAGTTGCAGATGACACAGCACCTTTACGGAATGTTCGCAGTTGTATTGTGGGACGAAACTTTACAGAAACTTTTCTGTATCAGGGATCAGGTAGGACAGAAACAGATGTTTTATGCTGTTGCTGACGGGGAAATGCTTTGTTCAGGCGATATCAACGAAATAGTTGCCGATACCCGTATTCAGAAAAAACTGAATAAGCGTATGCTTCAGCAATATTTGTTCTACGGTTATCCCATCGGTGAAGAAACATTCTATGAGGGTGTGTTCAAGCTCATGCCGGGACATTATGCAGAATGGGACGGAAAACAATTTTCCGTTCACCGCTACTGGAAACCTGAATTTGAACCCGACAACAGCAAAACTTCTGAGGAATGGGCAGAAAAAATTCAGAACACCGTTGAAGAAATTCTGGGCGAAGAACGTAATGACACAGCCATTCCCTATAAGGAATCCTTTCTTTCAGGTGGTGTGGATTCTTCCTATCTTTTCGCCGTAAGTGACGCACAATGTGCCAATACGGTAGGTTATGCGGAATCGGGATTTGATGAATCCGCTCTTGCCCGTCATACCGCAGAAGTTCTGGGAAAACAGTTCAGCATGAAACAGATAACCCCCGAAGAATACTTTGACAGAATTCCGACTGTTATTGACAAGATAGGACAACCTTTAGGTGATGCGTCTGCAGTTGCCTTTTCGCTGGGTTGTCAGGCGGTCAGCAAGAAAGCAAAGGTTGTTTATTCGGGTGAGGGTATTGACGAATTTTTCGGGGGATACAATGCCCATAAAAGAGTTCTGGATAAGGACTGGACATATCTTACCTGTTCACATATCATGTCAGCAGAAGTTGTCAGGTCACTTATGTTGGATTTCGATGACAAGGTGAAATTTACCGACCCTGTGGACTCCCTCTGGCGTGAAGTGCAGGGAAAGGACGAACTTGCCAAAAAACTGACGATTGATATTTCTTTGTGGCTTGAGGGGGATATCTATCTCAATACCGACCGTACAAGTACAGCCTGCGGTATCGAACTGCATACCCCTTTCAGTGATTTGCGACTGTTCAATGTAGCAAGAAGAATCCCCGCAACGGAGAAATTTGCTGATGGACACAACAAATATGTATTCCGTAAAGCGTCAGCCAGCGTATTGCCCGATGAAATTGCGTTTCGTCAGAAAGTAGGATTTCCCGTACCTGTTCGCAAATGGCTTGCCGATGAACGGTTCAACCAGTCCGTTGTGGACAAACTTTTCGGGGAAACATCAAAGCACTTTTTCCGTCAGGACGAACTGAAAAAACTGTGGCAAAGCTACCTCAACGGTGAAGAACTGTTATGGGGCAGAATCTATGCCATCTATGTCTTCCTTTTGTGGTACGACCTGAAATTCTGAAATAACTGTTTCCGTCATCATAACCTTTCCTTTCTGTATAAGAGGAAAGGTTATTTTTATGCCGTACATCGGAAATCAGAAACCTTAAAGTTTCGGTCAAGCCTTTTCAAAGGCTTGTGGGGTTAAGGGGCAAAGCCCCTTAAAGGGCTAAGGGGCAAAGCCCCTTATGGGATTTTTAAGGGCAAAGCCTTTAAAAGGAATTGACTAAATTCAACGGAAAGATTACAATAGAGTCCGCAAAAAAACTTACAGTCGGAGGGAAGTTGTCATGAATACAAAAATGATTGATGAACTGGTAAAGCAGGTTACTATTCCGAAAATGGCAATATGTCTGGCGATAGTTGTCATTGCCATGTGTCTCAATGCCGTTCTGAAAGCTGCATTCAAAAAACTGAGAGAAAAGTCTGACTTCAGTGAAAGCAGTCCCTTAAAAACAACAGCCGTTTTCATCTACAATATCCTGAGAGTGGCTATCGGTGCCATAGCCGTCTTACTTATTCTGCAGACATTCGGTGTCAATGTCACCTCGTTTATCGCAGGACTTGGCTTGTTTTCTGCTATCATCGCTCTGGCACTGCAGGACGTACTCAAAGACGTATTTTCAGGAATGGTCATCTTGCTGGACAATTATTTCCGTGTGGGTGATGCGGTGGAGTACAACGGAAAAGACGGAACAGTCATTTCTTTCAACGTGAGAACAACCAAAATTCAGTATATTGACGACAATTCCATTATGTCCGTATCCAACAGAAACATTTCTCAGATACGCAGACTGACTCACCTTGTCGATATCGACCTGCCGTTATCCTATGAAGAAGACCCTAAAAAAGTCTATCGGGTATTGGGAGAACTCTGCGAAAAAGCAAAATCCATTGACAATATCGAAGACTGTCAGTTCAAGGGAACACAGAATTTTGAAAGCAGTGCCATTACCTACAAAATCCGTTTCTTCTGTCAGCCGGGAAAAAGACCCGATGTCCGCCGTGCGGTAATAAAGCTCATTCAGGATACACTGTGGGAAGAACAGATGACCATTCCCTATCAGCAGATTGATATCCACAATAAATCGTGATTATCTATAAATATGCAATGAAAATTTTATTTATAAGTGCTATTTTTGTACTAATCGTTATATTGTATCTGACAGCTTGACAAATGATTTTATTAGGGGTAAAATCAAGTCGTTTGAAAGTATTTTTCAGTCAGAAACAAAATTCAGTGTGAAAAGAGAGGTTATAAAGAGTTGGATACGCAGATTTTTGAAACCTATGAATCAGAAGTCCGTTCGTATTGCCGACACTTTCCGACGGTATTTTCCAAGGCAAAAGGGTCGAAGCTGTTTGACGAACTGGGCAATGAATATATTGACTTTTTCTGTGGAGCGGGTGCGGTAAATTACGGACACAACAATAATTATATCAAGCCCAAACTGGTTGACTATATTATGAGTGACGGTATTATGCATTCTCTTGATATGTACACAACACCGAAACGTGAATTTATCAGCTTTATGGAAGAAAAAGTGCTCAGACCCCGTGGTATGAACTATAAAATCATGTTTCCGGGTCCCACAGGCACAAATGCCGTTGAAGCGGCACTGAAGCTTGCCAGAAAAGTCAAGGGCAGAAGCAACGTATTTGCCCTTACGGGTTGTTTCCATGGTATGACGCTGGGGGCTTTATCACTGACAACGGACAAGGGAGCAAGACAGGGAGCAGGCGTGAAACTTCATGATGTCACCCATATTCCCGCACCGTATATGTATCCTGAACTCGACACTGTACGCTATATGCAGAACCTCCTTGACGATGACCATTCTGCGGTTGAAAAACCTTGTGCCCTGGTGATTGAAACCGTACAGGCAGAGGGCGGTATATGGGTATTCGACAACGAATATCTTCAGAAAATCAGAAAATTCTGTGATGACAACGATATCCTGCTTATCATTGACGATATTCAGGTAGGTTGTGCAAGAACAGGAACGTATTTCTCCTTTGAAAGAGCAGGAATACAGCCTGACATCTTTGTCATGTCGAAGTCAATAGGCGGTTATGGTTTGCCGTTTGCTTTGACATTGTTCAGACCTGAACTCGACAAATGGACTCCCGGTGAACATAACGGCACTTTTCGTGGCAATCAGCTGGCTATGGTCGCTGCCAAAGCAGGACTGGAATTCATGCTGAAAGAAAACGTAGAAGACCAGGCAAAGGCAAGCGGTGAAATCATCAGATCCTATATCGAAAACGAAATTCTTCCGCTTGACAGCCGTCTGAAACTGCGTGGTATCGGTATGATATGGGGTATTGAATTTGACGGTATCCCTGTAGAGGGACTCAGTGAAAGAGTAACGGTAAAAGCTTTTGAAAGAAAACTGATTGTCGAATGTGCAGGCAGAAAAAATTCCGTTGTGAAGATTATGCCACCGCTGGTCATCGAAAAAGAAGTTTTGCTTGAAGGTCTGGAAAAACTCAAGGGAGCAGTAGCAGACTGTCTTAGTGAATTAGGTTGAATGTCGGTATAACCGAAAAATGAACCTCAATACAGCAGTGAGGTTCAATAGGGAAAATCCTTACATGACGAATACAGGCAAAGGGGTAAACAGAAAAACCTTTGCCTTTTTTATGGAAAATAATTTTCTAAAAAAGAAATTCTGTGTCGGATAGTTTAGCGGTGTTTGTTGGTTGAAAGAAAATTGCTTTGTCAAAAAATCATCTTAAAGGAG
>CACYBZ010000336.1 GCA_902772795.1 uncultured Ruminococcus sp.
TGAACATAGGTTCCCATGCCGTTTCATGATGTCGGTATTCGGGTATGATGATTTCGTTGAGTTTCTGTGAGGGATACCAGGACAACAACATCTCATATGTCTGTTCTACACTCTGACAGATATGTTCTTCCAGTTCATCTCCTGCTCCCGTATAGATGTAGAGATAAGGCATATTGTCCTTTAACTGATTTTTCAGCCAGTTTTCCCTGTCCTGTTCGGAATACAGGAAAAATACAGGCGAAAATACACCTGAAGCACAGAAAATATCGGGGTTGCTGACAGCAATGAAAAATGCCATCAGACCACCTGATGAACTTCCGCAGAATGCGGTATTACTTCTTCCCGTCTTTATGGGAAACCGTGCTTCCACAGCGGGCATCACTGTATGAATCACAAAATCAGCAAAAATTTCCCCCTCAGGAGTCATGGCTTTTCTGACTTCCTCAGGTATATCCGGCGGTGTAACAGGCGTTCCGATAGATTGCGGTGTCAGTTCTTTTGTCCGTTGCATAGAACCTTCATCATTATGAATACCGACAATAATGACACCTTTACCGCTGTTCTGCTGTTCGGCTCTGATGGTTTCACGGGTGTACCAACAACCGAACTCTACGTTTTCATCGTCAAAAAGATTCTGTCCGTCAGTCATATAAATAACGGGAAAGGTCTCTCCCTCTTCGTGTGACGGTACATATACCCGTACTGTTCTCTCTGCCCTGTCGGGATAGGGTAAGGACAACGTAACCAAAGTTTCCTGTATCATAGCTATCTCTCCTTAATGATATTGGTATTGAAAAAATTTCCGTAACTATGATAACATTTTCGGCAATAAATAGCAATATTTTTTGTAATTGATATCATGATTTATTTTATTTGACAATGTTTAAGAACATTATCTTTAAATATTGCGTCAGAAGCGTTATCTCCGAACTTCACAGACCACCAAAAAATGACCAGAATCTTATGGTTTTCGGACAGTCAGCTTGTTGTACTTTTTCGGAAAACAGAGTTTCCGGAGTGATAAAAACAATATCAATTGCATTATGTTTCAGTTGTTCCAGAATATCCTCTTGTCGGGATTTTGTTTTACTGGAAAGCATCTCACATTTCAAACCAAGTTTTTTTCCGGCTTCCTCCTGATTTTCCATCAACACAAGCAAAGGACTGACAACCATGGTTACCCCTTCACCGTTTTCACGTTTGATTTTTGTCGCCGTAAAGTAAACCAGACTTTTTCCCCAACCTGTTTTCTGCACTACTAAAGTCCGATGATGATGAAAAACAGATTCTATCGCTTCATATTGTCCTGTACGGAACTTTGCTCCTGAACCATATAAATGCCGAATAATCTGTGTTGCTTTTTCAGAAATTTCGTGATTTGTCACATTATTCCTCCTCATTTACTGTATGATAAATTTGGTAACCTGTCACATATTATACTACATTCATTTCCTCTTTGGCTACACCTTTAACAGATTTTTAATGACAAAACCGCTTTTCTCTTTGACACAATTTCAACGGCTCAGGTAGAAATTTTTCCAAATAAGACAGTAATTCCTAAAAACATCTTGAAAAAATACGGAATATATTATATAATCAGACATTGTGAGAAGGGGTTTGAATTTCAGAGTCCCTCCAGAGCGATTTTTACGAACCACTCTTTCATGAGTTAAGGTTATACGGACAGCCGGGTTCACTGCCGATTGGTGGATTTAACCACCTTATTGATTTCCTGCTTTGGTTTTTATAAGTCGGTTATCTGATAGCCGAATGTATGATATTCTGTTATACAGACTTGTGAAACGGTCAATAAGAGTAGTAAAAGTATTTGTTGCTATATAGACTCTGCGTACCCTTTTTATCTGATGATGTGTTGTTATCAATTTTCCGAAAAAAGCATTTTTTCGGGTGTTTATACCAATCACGAATATCGTTGAAAAATTTACGCAAGCTGTCTGATGAGTCAGTTTGCGTTTTTTTCGGGTTTGAGGTTTATTATGGGAGAAGAAAAAAAACTTAATCAAAATCATGCCCCTATCTATGAGGCACTGGAAAATTTTCGGCAGATGCGTGTTGTTCCGTTCGATGTTCCCGGACACAAACACGGCAGGGGAAATCCTGAACTGACTGAGTTCTTAGGAAAACAATGTGTCAGTATTGATGTCAACAGTATGAAACCGCTGGACAATCTTTGCCACCCTGTTTCTGTCATCAAGGAAGCAGAATTGCTTTGTGCTGACGCATTCGGGGCTTATCATGCTTTCCTGATGGTAGGCGGAACAACCAGTTCTGTACAGAGTATGGTCTTATCGGTCTGTAAGCGTGGCGATAAAATCATACTGCCAAGAAATGTTCACCGTAGTGTGATTAATGCGTTGGTGCTGTGCGGTGCGATTCCCGTCTATGTCAATCCCGAAGTAGATACCCGACTGGGCATATCTCTCGGTATGAAAAGAGAACAGGTCGCCAGGGCGATTGCCGAAAATCCTGATGCCGTTGCCGTTTTAGTCAACAATCCCACCTATTACGGCATATGCAGTGATATCAGGGCGATTGTCGAAATGGCACACAAGGCAGGTATGTACTGTCTTGCGGACGAGGCACACGGCACACACTTCTATTTCGGTGAGAATATGCCGATATCCGCCATGAAAGCGGGTGCGGATATGGCTTCTGTTTCCATGCACAAGAGCGGAGGAAGTCTTACACAGTCCAGTCTTCTGCTCATCGGCGAGAACGTCAATGCAGGACACGTCCGTCAGATTATCAACCTGACACAAACCACATCAGGCAGTTATTTGCTGATGTCCAGTCTGGATATCAGCAGACGCAATCTGGCATTGCGTGGCAGGAAAATCTTTGCCAAAGTGGTGGACATGGCTGAATATGCCCGTGAAGAAATCAACGCCATAGGAGGCTATTACGCTTTCGGCAAGGAACTCATCAACGGCAATTCCGTTTTTGACTTTGACCCCACAAAATTAAGTGTTCATACCAGAGATATCGGTCTGGCAGGGATTGAAGTCTATGACATTCTGCGTGATGAATATGATATTCAGATAGAATTCGGTGACATCGGCAATATACTGGCATATCTTTCCATAGGCGACCGCAGGCAGGAACTGGAAAGGCTGGTGAGTGCGTTGGCAGAGATACGACGCAGATATCAGAAAGACAGCAACGGTCTGCTCAGTCAGGAATATATTGACCCCGAAGTGGTGACAAGTCCGCAGGAAGCCTTTTATGCGAAAAAACACAGTGTTCCTCTGCGAGAAAGTGCAGGGTGTGTATGCAGTGAATTTGTTATGTGCTATCCCCCGGGTATTCCGATTTTAGCCCCCGGGGAACGCATTACCCCCGAAATTCTTGACTATATTGAGTATGCCAAACTGAAAGGGTGTTCCATGACAGGCCCTGAAGACCCTGATATTCTCAATCTGAATGTTCTGATGTAAGGAGTGTTTTTATGGAATTATGGTTCAGCGAATTTCATGCCCCCGATGTCAAGCACAGTATCAAAGTCAAAAGACATCTCTATTCGGAAACGAGTGACTATCAGCAGATTGATATTTTTGAAACCTTTGAATTCGGACGGGTTCTTTCTCTGGACGGCAATGTCATGCTGACAGAACGTGACGAGTTCATCTATGACGAAATGATTACCCATGTTCCTATGTCGGTTCACCCGAATATCAAGGATATTCTGATTATCGGTGTAGGCGATGGCGGAGTTGTAGGACAGCTGACACGGTATGCTACGGTGGAACGGATAGACCTTGTGGAAATGGATCCGTTGGTGCTTGATGCTTGCCGAAAATATCTGCCTGAAAATTCCAGTCAGCTCAATGACAGCCGTGTCAATATTTATTTTGACAACGCATTACGGTTTATCCGTCGTTGCAAGGAAGAATATGACCTGATTATTGTTGACTCTCCCGACCCGTTCGGGCCATCGGAAGGCTTTTTCACCAGAGAATTTTACGGTATCTGTTACAATGCCTTGAAAAGCGATGGTATTATGGTGAATCAGCAGGGAAGTCCGTTTTATAAGCACGATGCCGAGGCGATGAAAAGAAGTCATAAAAGAATCGTCAGTACCTTTCCCGTCAGCAGGGTGTATCAGGCACATATTCCCACATATGCAGCAGGATACTGGCTGTTCGGGTTTGCCAGCAAAAAGTATCACCCTATTGACGATCTGAACGCTGAAAAATGGTTGTCACTCCATCTGACAACACAGTACTATACCACGAAACTTCATATCGGTTCTTTTTATCTGCCTGCGTTTCTGGAAAAAATGCTGGAGGAGGTTGAACAGTCATGATAAAACACAATATAGAAAATTTTATCGGCTGTGACAGTGAGTATGAAAACGCCGATATTGTTCTTTTCGGAGCACCGTTTGATTCCACGACCAGTTTCCGCCCTGGGGCGAGGTTCGGGTGTTCCGCCATACGGCACGAAAGTTTCGGTCTGGAAACATTCAGTCCCTATCAGGACAAAGATCTGACCGATTATTGTATATTTGACAGCGGTGATCTGGAATTATGTTTCGGAAAAGCAGAACTGGCTTTACAGGATATTGAAAACCATGCGTCAGAAATTTTAAAGGATAACAAACTGCCCGTTCTGATAGGCGGAGAACATCTGGTGACATTGGGCAGTGTGAGAGCCGTATATCAGAAGTATCCTGATTTGCACATTGTTCATTTTGATGCACACGCCGACCTGCGGAATGATTATCTGGGAGCAGAATTAAGTCATGCCTGTGTTATGCGACGCTGTCATGACCTGTTGGGCGATAACAGAATCCATCAGTTCTGTATCAGAAGCGGAGAAAAATCTGAATTTGCTTTTGCCAAGCAACATACAGATATACACCCGTTTACTTTTGACGGTCTTGATGAACTGGTGGAATATTTGCAACAGTCAGAAATTCCCGTTTATTTTACGATAGATTTGGATTGTTTAGACCCGTCCGTCTTTTCGGGAACAGGTACACCCGAAGCAGGCGGTGTACAGTTTCATCAGTTATTGGAAGCATTAATCAAAGTCAGCAAGACCAATATCGTAGGAGCAGACATCAACGAATTAGCCCCTATGTTGGACAGCAGTGGCGTATCTACGGCAGTTGCCTGTAAAGTTCTGCGGGAATTGCTGTTAGCCATCAGTCACTGATATGCAAAATAAAGGAGAGCATGTGAATATGAGCAGAGTTTTAGTAATAGGTTGTGGCGGAGTAGCGTCCGTTGCCATACAGAAATGTTGTCAGGCAAGCGAAGTGTTTCAGGAAATCTGTATTGCCAGCCGAACAAAGGCAAAATGCGACCGTCTTGCCGAACAGCTTTCAGGAAAGACAAAAACAAAAATTACCACCGCACAACTTGATGCCGATGACGTTCAGCAGGTTATCGACCTTATCCATAACTATCAGCCCGATCTGGTCATGAATATCGCCTTACCGTATCAGGATCTTACCATTATGGACGCTTGTCTTGCCTGCAAAGTCAATTATATGGATACCGCCAATTATGAACCCGAAGACACAGATAATCCCGAATGGCGTGCCATTTATGAAAAGCGTTGTCAGGAACAAGGATTTTCTGCCTATTTCGATTACAGCTGGCAGTGGAACTATCGTGAAAAGTTTGAAAAAGCAGGACTTACCGCTTTACTGGGTTGCGGTTTCGACCCCGGCGTTACACAGGCATATTGTGCCTATGCCCTGAAACATGAATTTGATACCATTGATACGATTGACATTCTGGACTGTAACGGCGGTGACCATGGTTATCCGTTTGCCACGAATTTTAATCCCGAAGTCAATCTGCGTGAAGTTTCTGCCCCCGGAAGTTACTGGGAAAACGGTCACTGGGTAGAAATTCCCCCGATGAGTATCAGACGTGAATATGATTTTGACAGTGTAGGCAAAAAGGATATGTATCTTCTGCATCATGAAGAAATCGAATCCCTTGCCCAGAATATTCCTGATGTACAGAAAATCCGTTTCTTTATGACATTCGGACAGAGCTATCTTACCCATATGAAATGTCTGTAAAATGTCGGTATGTTGTCTACAACACCTGTTCTTTTTGAGGGTAAGGAAATCGTTCCCATAAAGTTCCTGAAAGCCTTACTGCCCGACCCTGCGACACTCGGCCAAAGAACACACGGTAAAACCAATATCGGCTGTATTTTCACGGGAAAGAAAGACGATAAAAAAAAAACCTATTATATCTATAACGTCTGCGACCATCAGGAATGTTATCATGAAGTCGGCAGTCAGGCAATCAGTTATACCACAGGTGTTCCTGCAATGTGTGGTGCTTTGATGTTGCTCAGCGGAAAATGGAACATGACTGGTGTGCATACCGTCGAAGAATTTGACCCTGACCCGTTTATTGAAGCCCTTTGTCAATACGGTCTGCCCCACAGGGAAAATCACAGTCCCGAACTGGTTGACTGACGGAGAAAAGTTAAGTAATAAAATACATTGATAAAAGTGCCAGAATGTGTTAATGTGTACTCATAGAAAGGAGTACATTAGTGGTAGTGAACA